>JBDTQY010000267.1:0-3876 GCA_039931955.1 Chloroflexota bacterium | reverse complement strand
GCCTGTTCATCTGTGCGGGCCACGGGGCCTGGGGGATCTCCACCGGCCCGGCATCCGCGCGCCTGGTCGTCGATGAGATCCTCGGCCGCGAACCGCGCATCGCCGCGGGGCTCGACCCGGCGAGGTTCGGCTCGATCTCGGGGTGACCGGCCGATCAGCGGAGCACGTGCCCGCGTCCAGGGACAAGCGGAAAGCCGCCCGCGGGCTGCGGACGGCGCCTATCCCGCCTCGTATCGCCTGAGCCAGCGGTCAACATGATCCTCGACCCAGGTTCGACCCATGGGGACATGGAGAACCAGCGCTTGGAAGAAGACCTGCCCGACGAGGTCGTTGGCCATCGACGCCATGTCGGCTCCCGGCGGGATCTGGCCCCGATCTGAGGCTCGTTGCATCACCTGGGCGATCTCCCGTCGACGGTGCGACACGAACTTGTCGCGCAGGCGCTCCAGGGCGGGATCACGCCGGGATTCGAGGATCAGGGCGGCCGCCACTGAACCCATGGGCTCCGAGCCCAGCAGTTCGGCCAGGTGTGTGCCGATGGCGACGAGGTCGGCCCGCAGATCGCCCACCGCGAACGTCTCGATCGGCTCGACCTTCACGGCTACTGCGTCGAGGAGCAGGTCGTTCCGCTCCGGCCAGTGGCGGTAGATGGTGGATCGGGCGACGCCGCAGCGCTGGGCGATCGCATCGATGGTCGCGCCGAGGAAACCACGCTCGGCGATGACCGCGATCGCGGCATCCAGGACGACACGACGCGTTCGATCAATCCTCGGGTCCTGCGCATCGGTCTTCATGGACCGAGTATACAACACTGGTGTTGCACTCTGCTACACTACTGTTGTAGAGTGCCGTCCCGGGGCGGCGAACGACCGCCCCGAACAAGCCCGTCCGCCCCTAAGGAGAAGCCACCATGGCCGCGTCCCAGATCCACCCTCACGACCCAACTGTCCTGACGCCTGGGCGCACCCGACTGGTACTCGCCGTCGTCGGGCTCGCCCTCATGGCCGTCATTTCGGCGGTCAGCGGCCTCAACGTCGCGTTGCCCAGCCTGGCTCGCGAGACGGGTGCCAGCCAGTCGCAACTGACCTGGATCGTGGATGCCTACACCGTCGTGTTCGCCGGCCTGCTGCTCTTCGCCGGTGCTCTCGGGGACCGCTACGGCCGAAAGCTGATGCTGGTGGTCGGGCTAATGGTGTTCGGCGTGGCCGCCGGGCTCGGCATGCTCGTCAGCGATCCCGCGATGCTGATCGCCGTCCGAGCCCTGATGGGCATCGGGGCGGCCGCGGTCATGCCGACAACGCTGTCCGTGATCACCACCTCGTTTCCCGAAGAGGAGCGCGCCAAGGCAATCGGCGTCTGGGTCGGGATCGCCGGCGGCGGCGCGGTGCTTGGGATGTTCGCGAGTGGCCTGCTCCTCGAGTACTTCAGTTGGCAATCGTTCTTCGGGTTGAATGTTGGACTCGCAGCCATTGCGGCAATAGGCGTCTTCGCTGTCGTCCCCGGCTCGGCCGACGAGAACCCACCGGCACTCGATCTCCCGGGTGCGCTGCTGTCGCTCGTGGCCGTTGGAGGGGTCGTCTTCGGGATCATCGAGGGACCGGATCGCGGCTGGGACGACGCGGCCACACTCACCAGCCTCTTCGCCGGAATTGTCGCGGCCGTGGCGTTCGTGGTGTGGGAACTTCGAACCGAGCATCCAATGCTCGATCCGCGTCTCTTCCGAGTCCGTGGCTTCAGCGCCGGAACTCTGACCATCACGATCCAGTTCTTCGCGGCATTCGGGTTCTTCTTCGTTGCTCTTCAGTACCTCCAATTCGTCACGGATCGCTCGCCCATCGAAGCCGCGCTTGCGATGCTCCCGATGCCGTTCGTCCTGCTGCCGATCGCGCGCAACGTGCCGAAGGTCGTGGACCGCGTCGGGTTCCGTCGACTTGGTCCGGTCGGCCTCCTGTTCATGGCGGCCGGGTTCCTCGTCTTCGCCCAACTTGATCTGGACACGCCGTACTGGATCTTCGCCGGCGGCATCGTCCTGTTCGCCATCGGCATGGGGCTCGCTGGAACGCCAGCGACGACGGCCATCACAGGGTCGCTGCCCCGTAGCAAGCAGGGCGTCGCTTCAGCGGTGAACGACACGGCCCGCGAACTGGGCAGCGCCTTCGGGATCGCCATCCTCGGGAGCGTCCTCAACCAGGGCTACCGCGACGGACTGGTCGATGCCCTTGTCGGGCTGCCGGCGAACGTGGCCGAACGTGTCCAGGCCTCGATCGCGTTCACGAGTTCTCCGGCGATTACCCAGTTCGGCGAACGCGGCAAGCAACTGGTCCTTGCAGCACAGCAGGCGTTCGTGGATGGAGTAGGAAATGCGCTCCTCCTCGCCTCCGGCGTCCTCGTGGTCGGCGCGATCGCGGTCTTCATCCTGGCCCCGAGTCGGATTCGGGCAATCGAGGCGGACGAACCCGCCACCCAGGGTGCGAGCACACCGGATCCTGAGTCGGCCACGACCTGACGAGGCACCGAATCGGAGTACCGGCCGGTGGGTCAACCATCATCCCTGCCCTCAAGGCGGCACTCGAGGGCTCCTGAGCCGGACGGCGTTTTCGTTGCGACTCGGCGCGGCGCAGGGCGCGGGCGCTGTTGTCAGGCTCCGTCCTCGCTGGAGAGGTCCTTGTCCTCCATCTCCCACGCGTGGTCGAGCGTGTGGAACGCCGAATGCCGGATGAGGAACGGCAGCGTCCACGACCGCATGTGCCTGGTGACCTCGCCGGCGTTGTACGCGCGCATCGCGGCCACGTAGTCCTCGCGATACTGGCGCAGCCCGTCCGGCGCGAGGGCCGCGTTTTCGGGAATCCGCAACCCGACCTTTCGTGCGAAGTCCTCGCTCTCGACGCGAATGGTGTGGCGGATGATGTGGTCGCGGTCCCGGCCTCCCCCGCGCGGCCCCTTGCGCATCTCCGGCGAGACCCGAGCCGCAACGCCATCGAAGAACGCCCAGCAGGCTCGCAGCAGCGTGATCCCGCGCACGAGCTCCGCCTCGCCCATCGGTCCTTGCTCGGCCGCCGACGGGGAGAAGGAGATGCCCCAGAAGTCGGTCGAACCTGTTCCAACCTTGTCCTCCACCACCTCGATGGCGCCGGCGGCCGCGAACTCAGGTGTCATCGCGGCGAGGGTTGCAACGGGCCGATACCGCTCGCGATAGGACTCGAGCATCTCCAGGGCGAGGTCGGCCGTCTTCGCGCCGCGGCTCCACCCCGGCCATTCGAGACTGAAGGCCACTGACCGCTTGCCCTTTGGCCCGCGCTCGAGCACGGTGCGGACAGGCGTGGGCGCCTGAGGCGTGATGGCGGAGCTCGTGGCGGGAGGAGCGGCAATGCGAGAGCGCTTCATCGCGGGTACCTCCTGGCTTCGGTCGTCAACCCGTCCGAATCACGTGGCTGGGTCTTAGGCGTGGACTTGATCGATCGACCGCCGCGCCGCGTCCGTGCGGGGATCAGTACTCGCCTTTGATCACGAAGAACGAACCCCGGATGGTTCCGGCCAGCTTGGACTTCTGCCTCGCGAACTTGAACCGCGATGCGAGCTCGTCGGGGACCTCCATCCCGTCGGAAAGCTTGAACCCGACCGCTCTCTTTGATGCGTCTTCGATCGTGTACATCACGTTAATCGACAGGCCACTTTCGTAGAAGACGTAGGCCATCCGAAGGTTCTGGACCTGGAAGGCCGTTGCTTCAAGCGGGCGAGCCGCGATGGCGATGCCGCGCTCCTCCCGGAGGATGTTGTGGACCCAGTCGATGGTCTCCTGAGCATCGCTCGCTGGCTCCACGGTGAACTCGTGGTCGTACTTGTTCTTGTAGTACCGGGCCTCGTTCGCCCGAAGAC
>JBDTQY010000266.1:0-6958 GCA_039931955.1 Chloroflexota bacterium | reverse complement strand
TCCGCGATCGTGATCCGTCCACCGTGGGCGTCTACGAGCAGGCGCGCTACCACCTAGGCCTGGACGGCCAGTCCGGCGTGTCGGGCAAGCGGATGCGGCCACTTCTCGGCCTCCTGGCCTATGCGTCCATCACGGGCGACCATGAAGCCGCCCTTCCCGGTGCCGCCGCCGTGGAACTCGGCCACAATTTCAGTCTCGTCCACGATGACATCGAGGACGGTGACCTCGAGCGTCGACATCGGCCCGCGCTGTGGGCGCTGCATGGCATTCCGCAGGCCATCAACACCGGCGACATGCTCTTCAGCCTCAGCCGCGTTGCGCTCCACCGCCTGACCGATCTGGGCTTCAGCGACCGCAAGGTTCTCCGATTGATGCGCCTGTACGACGAGACGTGTGTGGCGCTCTGCGAGGGCCAGTACATCGACATCTCGACGAGCGAGACCGACGAGGTCATGTCCGTCGAACTCTATTTCGACATGATCGGGCGCAAGACCGCCGCCCTGATCGCGGCATCCATCGAGGCCGGGGCGTTGCTCGCGACGGACGATGAGCACGTCATCGATCGCTACCGCGCCTTCGGTTGGGACCTCGGCCTCGCATTCCAGATCAACGACGATCTACTGGGGATCTGGGGCGAGGAGCAGGCGACCGGCAAGGAGCCGTCCGATGTCGCCCGGCACAAGAAGACGCTACCGGTGATCTACGCCTTCGAGCACGCCTCACCCGACGATCGGGCCCGACTCGTTCAGCTCTACGCCGAGCACACCCCGAGCCCCGACGCCATCACCGAGATCGTAGCGATCCTCGAGCGCTGCGGGGCGCGAACCTATGCCCGGGATCAGGCTCGGGCCCATCGCGACCGCGCCCTGGGGGCGCTCGACGCGGCCGGCGTCGTGCTACCGGAGCCAAGGGCGCGCCTCGAGGAGATCATCATGCGGGTGATCGCCGCCTGACCCCGGCGCTCGTCAGTCCGGTGCTCGTCAGCTGATCGGCGGGGTCACGGGAAAGATTCCGGCGGTTCCGCCGGCAGTCGCCATTCCCCTGACACCCGCCACGCGGCAGGACTGATCCCTAGTCAGCTTGCTCGCTGCTGGCACCCGCCCGGTGCCGGACGACAAGTACCTTGCCGACTCGGCGCCCATCAGTCGTTTCGACGGTCAGCGTCAGGCCGTCCACCTCGATCTGGTCGCCCGGCTTCGGGACGCCGCCCATGCGGTGATAGAGGAGGCCACCGACGGTGTCGTACTCCTCCTCATCCTCCAGGTTCAGCGACATGTCGAAAACGTCGCCGAGTTCGTCCACATCGGCGCGTCCATCCACCCGGGCCTCGTTGTCCGACAGGCGCACCACAATCGGCTCCTCGACGTCGTATTCGTCCTGGATCTCGCCGACGATCTCCTCCAGGAGGTCCTCGATGGTGACAATTCCCGCCGTTCCGCCGTACTCATCGAGGACGATCGCCAGGTGAACCTTGCGGCGCTGGAGTTCGTGCAGCAGGTCGTCAATGGTCATGGATTCCGGGACCAGAACCGGCGGTCGAAGGAGCGCCCGGAGGGTGGGCCGCGGCGCGGCATCGCTCTTCAAGTACGGGAGCAGGTCCTTGGCATACAGGATGCCAACCACCTCGTCGATCGACTCCTCGTAGGCCGGAATGCGTGAGTGGCCCTCGGCGATCACGATGTCGATGGCGTCTTCGAAGGAGGCGCCGACACGGATCCCGACGATCGAGACCCGGGGAACCATGACCTCGTGGACGCGGCGCCCGCCAAGCTCGATGACGGCATTGATCATCTGCTCCTCTTCAGCCTCGAGGATGCCCTGTTCTCCGCCGCGCTCCACGATCAGGCGCAGTTCCGAGGCGGTGATCGACGCCTGGGATGAGACCTCGGCACCGAGGATCCTGGTGATGCCTCGGGTCAGTCCGGTCAGCACGATGACAATGGGCCCGAGCACGCGCGCCAGGAAGTCGATAGGGCGGGAAAGAGCCATCGCATAACGCTCGGGATTGCCAAGCGCCAAGGTCTTGGGAACCAGCTCGGCAAAGACGATGGTGAAGAGGGCGAGGATCACCGTAACGACAACGAGCGCGACGAGGGCAGCCGTCTCCTCCGCCATGCCGGTTGTGGCGAGAAGGTTGCCAAGCCCATCCACCAGGCTCAGCGCCGCGTACGCAGAGGCGAAGAAGCCGATGACCGTCAGGCCGAGCTGGGAGACCGCCAGAAACCGCCCTGGATCGTCCAGCAACCCTCGGACACGGCGGGCGCCGCTGCTCCCCTCCTCTGCCAGCTGGTCAATGCGGCTACGACGGACGGAGACGAGGGCGATCTCAGCCGCGACGAAGAAGCCCTCCAGGAGGGTCAGACCGATGAGGACGAGGATCTCCGGGATCGGGCTGCTCATGCAGGCTCGGGTGGCTTCGGCGGCATGGCGCGGGGCTCGCGGATCCGCGCCGGGACCCCGACGGCGAGCTTGCCGGGCGGCACGGATCGCGTGACGACAGCACCCGCCCCCGTCTTGGCGCCATCGCCTACCTCGACCGGGGCGATGAGCATCGTGTCGACCCCGAGGAAGACATCGGTGCCGATGGTGGTCCGGTTCTTGGTGCGACCATCCCAGTTCGCGGTGATCGTTCCGGCGCCGACATTCGTGCGATCGCCCAGGGTCGCGTCGCCGAGGTAGCTCACGTGATGCTGCTTGACGCCGGCCCCCAGGCGGGCGTTCTTCAGCTCCGCGAAGTTGCCGACCTCGGCCCCCGCGCCGACGTGCGTTCCGGGGCGAAGATGGCTGAACGGTCCGATCGACACTCCGTCCTCGACGACGGAGCGCTCGACGACACTTGCCCAGACGCGACAGTCGCTCCCGATGGTCGAGTCGACGATGGTCGACCCGGGTCCGATCGTGGTCCCAGGACCGACGCTGGTGGGGCCTCGAATGATCACGTTCGGCTCGAGGACGACGTCGGGCGCCAGGACGACGCCGAAGTCGAGGTAGGCGGTCGATGGGTCGCGCATGGTGACCCCCGAGTCCATGTGTGCCTCATTGAGACGCACCCGGAGTCCCCACTCCGCCTGGGCCAATTGCGTCCGATTGTTGATCCCGTCGAAGGTCCCGTCGTCGTCGAAGCCCACCGCGCTGACGATCCGTCCGTCCTCCCGGGCAAGGCGGACAAGCTCGGTCAGGTACAGCTCGCCGGTGGTCGCCGAGGGCGTGATCTCTCCGATTCGCCGACGGAGCCAGGCCGCGTCGAAGGCGTAGCAGCCGGCGTTGATCTCATTCGTCTCAAGATCCTCCGGCGAGGCATCCTTCGCCTCGACGATCCGCTCGACGGTCCCGAACTCGCTCCGCACCACGCGACCAAGCGACCCGGGTACTGCGGCGTAGACACTTGCGAGGGCTATGGCTGCGTCGTCCATCCGCCGCTGCTCGAGAACAGCGCGGAGGTGCTCGCCCATGACGAGCGGGACGTCCCCGGACAGGACGAGGATCTCGGTCGCATCGGCGGGAACCGCGACGAGAGCAGCGCGAACCGCGTCGGCGGTACCACGAGGCTCGTCCTGAAGGGCGAAGGTCGGGTCGCTCGGGAGGCCCGCCTCGACCACGGCGCTCGTGGCCGGCGAATAGACCACGACGGGCGTCGCAAGGGCCATTTCGTCGTCGATGCCCGCCCAGGCGTCGAGGACGTAGGCCAGCATGGGTCGCCCGCAGAGCTGGTGAAGGATCTTCGGAGTGCGCGAGTGCATCCGGGTCCCGAGTCCCGCGGCCAGAAGGACGGCGGCGGCGCGCCCGGGCGAGGCAGGTGGTGGAGGCGTCATCGGAAGGTGGCCGTAGGGTATGGGCGCGCCGTCGCGAGTGTCAATCGAGAACGGTCGGTCGTCACTCAGGCATTCCGGCGGGCGACGGCCTCGAGCTCGATGAGCGCACCCTTTGGAAGGGCGCCGACGGCGAACGTGGATCGGGCTGGGGATGGATCAACCATATAGCTCGCGTAGACCGCATTGACGGCCGCGAAGTCGTTGATATCGGCCAGGAAGATCGTCGTCTTGACGACATCCCCGAACGAGCAGCCCGCTGCATCCAGGACCGCCCCGAGGTTCCGAAGGGCTCGATCGGCCTGTGCCTCAACGCCCACCGCGAGCTCCCCGCTGGCCGGGTCGAGGCCGAGCTGGCCGGCACAGAAGACGAGATCACCACTCACAATCGCCTGGCTGTAGGGCCCGAGGGCGGCGGGTGCCCCGGCAGTCGAAATAGCCTGTCGGTTCATGGCTGCGACTCCTCTTCCTGTCGCTGGCGCGTCAGCGACAGCTCGATGGGCGTTCCAGGATCCGAACCCACGTTGGGCCCGCCCTGGATCGATGTTGCTATCACGGTGGGCGGATCGTCACCTGGGGCCAGGATCACTCCGTCGTCGGACGCGGCACGGGCCAACGCGGCGGCGGCTTCCGCCTCGCTCACCGAAGCATAGAGGACCCAGAGCGTGGGACCGGAGCCGGACAGCCCGACGGGTCGCCCGAGCAGCCGAGTGAGCCCGCGCCGCAGTGCTCGCAGGCCGGGGACGACCTCATCGGCGGCGGCGGCGAGGTCGTTGGCGCTCGCCAGCACGCCGGCACGCTGGAGGAGAGCCGAGGCGCTCAAGCCCCGCCGAAACTCCCCGCCCAGGTGCTCGGACGTGGCGCGAACACCGCTCGAGGCGGGCCCGCCGCCCGGCTGATCGAAGGTGGCGAAGACGAGGGGCGTCGGCACCGGGACCGTCGGCGTTACCAGGAGCACGCCAGGGGCACCGCCCTGCAGGCCCGGAAGTGGCTCGACCGTCCTCCCCGTACCGGTCACGATGGCCGGGCCGCCCACGAAGAAGAACGGCACGTCCGACCCGATCTGGCTGGCGATCCGTCGGCGCATCGCCAGCAGCTCCGATGGGCCGAGGACGAGATCGGCGCCCCAGGCTGCAAGCGCCGCGTCGATGGCGGCGGCGGCATCGCTGCTGCCCCCAGCCAGTCCGGCGGCAACCGGGATGTGTTTCTCCAGCCGGGCCGCCAGCGGCACGGCCTCAACGGCCCGGCCAAGCGCCGCCCGGGTGGCGGCAACGGCCTTGAGGACGAGGTTGTCGGCAGCGGGACCGGCATCTCGCCCGACGACCCGGATCGTATCGGCGCCGGGCGGGGCAACGGCCACACTCAGTCGATCGGCCAACCCCAGGGGCACCATGACGGAGTGGAGATCGTGATATCCGTCCGCCCGCCTGCCGACCACCGCCAGCGACAGGTTCAGCTTGGCCGGCGCGACGCGGACGACCGGCGACAGACGCCGGTCGGTCCCGTCTGGATCCTCAGCCATGTGAGTCGTCCAGCGCGATGCGCAGCGCAATCCACTCCTCGACGGAGAGGGTCTGCGGCCGCCGGTCGCCACTGACGCCGACCCGCGCGAGCGCCTCATCGACGCGCGGCTGACCGACCCGGAGCTGGCGACCGAGGACGTTCCGAACCATCTTTCGGCGCTCGCGGAAGCCGGCCTGGACCAGAGCCCAGAGCTCATCCTCGTCTCCGGGAACCACGCTCGGGATCGCGGTGTCGCCGTCCGTCCGAAGCAGACTCGAAGGCTGTGCGCGGTCACGGTCGGCTCCGTCCAACCCACCCCCAGGGCAGTGCGGTTCAAGAACGATCACGGCAGAGGCGACGCTCGGGGCCGGCTCGAACGCTTCGGCCGGAACACGACAGGCGATCCGTGCGGCTGCGTGGTACTGGACGAAGACGGACAGGTAGCTCATGCGGCCTGGCGGGGCCACGATCCGCTCGGCAACCTCCCACTGGACCATCAGCACCATCCGGGTCGGCCTCGGCGGCACCTCGAGCAGGCGATGCAGGATGGGGCTGGTGATGTGGTACGGGAGATTGGCAACCACCGTGTACGGCGCGGACACCAGCGTGGTCAGGTCCTGGTCCAGCGCATCACCCTCGATGAGGGTCAGGGCACCGATGGCAGCAGGATCCTCGGCCCCGCGATCCACGGCTTCCGCGAGGCGCTTTCGAACCAATCCAGCGAGCCGGAAGTCCAGTTCGACCGCCGTCACGGCTGCGCCGGTCTCTACCAGGGCGCCGGTCAGGATGCCGAGCCCAGGTCCGATCTCCAGAACGCGCTCGCCGGGCTGCACATCGGCCGCGGCCAGGATCGCCTCGAGCACGTCAGGGTCGGCGAGGAAGTTCTGGGACAGGGAGTGACGCGCCCGCAGTCCCTCATCGCGGAGCAGACGGCGAACCGCGAGCTGGTCGAGTCTGGGTCGCTCGGGCCGTCGGCCGGTGACATCGGTCATCGCGGAGCCAGCGGCAGCGACGGCCGGGCGTCGAGATCGAGGCCCGCACGTTCACCTGCCGCGAAGCGCCTGGCAGCGGCAGCGCCGATCATGGCCCCGTTGTCCGTGCACAGCGCGGGTCGCGGAATGATCACCGGGATCCCAAGGTCCTCCGCTTCTCCCTGGAGGCGACGCCGCAATGCGCTGTTGGCCGCAACACCTCCGCCCAGGACGATGGATCGGGCGCCGCATGCCCTGGCGGCGTTGATCGTCTTGGCGACCAGGACATCGGTCACCGAGTCCTGGAAGCCCCAGGCGAGCTCAGCGATGTCATCGGTCGGCAGGTGCTCGGTCGGATCGGCGGACAGGCCGCGGTCACTCCGAGCCGCGTCGATGATCTTCCTTGCCGCGGTCTTGAGGCCAGAGAAGCTGAAGTCGAAGGTGCCGCTCAGCCAGGCCCGGGGGAAGACGATATCGCGACGGGTCGCGGCCTCGGCCGAGCGACCGATCGCCGGTCCGCCCGGATAGCCGAGGCCGAGCAGCCGGCCGACCTTGTCGAAGGCCTCTCCGGCGGCATCGTCGACGGTGCCGCCCAGGAATCGATAGTCGAGGTGATTCCGCATCTCCACGAGGAAGGTGTGGCCGCCCGACACGACAAGAGCGACCAGCGGAAAG
>JBDTQY010000265.1:0-2602 GCA_039931955.1 Chloroflexota bacterium | reverse complement strand
CGGCGGCTCTGCTGCGGGGGCTGCTCGAGCGCGTCACCACGGAACGGGTGAACCTGGTCAACGCGGCACTCCTGGCCAAGGCCCGTGGCATCACCGTCATAGAGCGGCGGAGCCCCGATGCCGGATCGTTCAGCGCGCTCGTCACGGTCTCCGGGACCGTGGACGGGGGGGCCGTTTCGGTCGGTGGAACCGTCGCCAACGGGGAGCCGCGGATCGTCCTGCTGAATGAATATCGTCTCGATATGGCGCCCAGCGACGTCATGCTCATCACACGGCACCACGACGAGCCGGGGATCATCGGGCGCGTTGGTGGGCTCCTCGGGGCGGCTGACGTGAACATCTCTGCCATGCACGTTGCGAGGTCGACACCGCGCGCTGATGCGTTGATGGTCCTGGCCCTCGACGACGACGTGCCCGACTCGCTGGCCGCGTCGATCCGCGATCACGAGGCGTTGATCGATCTCTGGACCATCCGCCTCGGAAACGACCGTTGAGTCGCGCTCGTCCCGACGTTCCGGATCGGCCCCTGATCCCCGGCCGCCTGGATGGCACCCTTGTCATGCTTCGGCACGGCGAGTCGCTGTGGGTTGCCGAGGGTCGCTTCCAGGGTCAGGGCGATCCCGAACTGTCGGCGGACGGCCTCCGGCAGGCTGGACTCGCGGCGCAACGTCTCGCGGATCCTCGATCGGTCCCGGCCCTGCCCATCCCGACGGGCGCCCCGCTCGAGATCCGCCATTCGCCCTTGGCGCGAACGACCACGACCGCACGGGCCGTAGCCGAGGCGATGGCCGCGCGCCCAGCCGACGCCGTGACGGTACCGCTCGTAGCGGATCCCGGTCTCCTGGAGATCGGCCAGGGCGAATGGGAGGGCCGCCTGTCCAGTGAGATCGAGGACCGCTGGGGCGACGTCCTGGCCGGCTGGCGTCGAGACCCGCTGGCCACGTGGGCCCCCGGCGGCGAATCGCTGACAACCGTGGACCAGCGGGTTCGCGCGTCGCTGTCGAGCGTCCTGCGAGATCTGGCCAGGCACGCCCCCGGAACGGACAAACCAGGATCCCAGGTCCTCGGTTATGGCGCCGGGGCTGGCGACGAACCATGGGTTCTCCTGGTGGGCCACGACGGGGTCTTCAAGGTCGTCCTGCTGGCCCTCCTGGGTCTGCCGCTCACCCGGTTCTGGACGTTCCCGTTCGCCCTGTGCGGGATCAGCATCATCGAGATCCGCGCCGGGCGGGCCCGCCTCCGCGCCCACAACCTCACAGACCATCTCGGGCCATTCGAGAGCGAGCGAGTCCGCCTGCTGGAGAACCAACGGAGCCGATCGGGCGCTCTCTGAGATCGGGGGCTCCGAGCGCGACATGCCGGCTCTATCTGCCGGGGCCCGATCCCTTGCCGCGCCGACCGCGACGGAATGCCAGGCGGAGGAGGGCCGTGCGCAACCGCCGATAGGCGGACGTGACCCCGCGCAATTGGTCGTCTCCCAGGTCCCGCCGGCCGTAGGCAACCTCGACCTTCGCCTGGGCCACAGTCAGGAGCTCGGGCCGGACCAGCGGCAACTCATCGCCCAGGGAGCCGGCGAACTCGAAGACAGTCTGGGACGGACGTGGACCGAAGCCGAAACGGGCGGCAAGTTTCGCCACTGAACCCCAAGCCGATTCAGGGGCGATGGGTCGCTGGCCGCGCCGCCAGACGACCGAGCCGAGCGCCAGCCCACCGATCGCCAGCAGCACGGCAATCGCTGCGAATGGGCCGCCCGACGTGTCACCGCCGGTGGTTCCGCCATCCTGGCCGGGGGCGAACGACTGGCGGCCACCACCGAAGTTGCCCTCGTCGAAGCTCGCTCCGGGGGTGCTCGGGCCGAAGGATGGCCGCGGCGTTGGCGTCGCGGGCGCTCCGGACGGGATCGGCACCGGCTGGCCAACCCCGCCGCCAGTAGGATCGAAGTCGACCCACCCATAGCCCGGGAACAGCACCTCGACCCAGGCATGGGCGGCGCTGTTCTTGACGATCTCGGTTCCGTCCGGACCTCGGTCGCCCTTCAGGAAGCCCTGGGCGAGCCTGGTCGGGATACCGGCGTGCCGGAGGAGCATGGCCATCGTGGTCGCGTAGTACTGGCAATAGCCGACCCTCGTCCGAGAGAAGCACTCAACGGTTGAGAGCCCGGAGCATTGCGCCAGGACCTCAGCCTGGACGTCAGTGTCGTAGCGGAAATTGGATGGGCTCAGCAGGTACCGCTCGAACGCCTTCGCCTGATCGAAGGGGTTATCGGGTGCGCTGGCGCTCACTTCTTCGAAAATGGCCAGGGAGGCCGACCCCAGCGTTCCATCGGGCACATCCAGGTACAACCTCCGGACGTCGGGTGTGTAGTCGCGGCTTGCCACGCGAAGACGGTTCTCCGTGATCCCACCTGGAACGTCGCCCACGACTGGCACCAACGCCGTCACCGTGTAGTCGGAACCCCCCTGGAGGTCTACCGAGGCAAACCACTGGCTGGACCCGGCCAAGATCACGCGGGCCGGTTGATCCACGCGAGCGACGGTTTGCGGACTGACGAGGTAGCCGGGCGCCAGCGAATCGGACTCGATCCTGATCCGGATCTCGCGCC
>JBDTQY010000264.1:0-2929 GCA_039931955.1 Chloroflexota bacterium | reverse complement strand
CCCACTGTCGCTCACTGCCTACCGCGATCGCGATCACCCCGTCCGCCGTGGCAAATGTCTCGTACGGCACGATATTGGGGTGGGCGTTGCCCCGGCGACCGGGCGCCCTGCCAGTCACGAACGCGTTCTGAGCCTGATTCGCGAGCACGGCCAACGTGCTCTGGAGGATCGAAACATCGATCCGTTGGCCCCCGGCGCGCGGCTTGGCAATCAGGCCCGCGAGCACGGAAATGGTTCCGAAGAGGCCCGTAACCACGTCGCTGATCGCAACGCCGACCTTCGTCGGAGCCCCGTCGGGGTCGCCCGTGATGGACATGAGACCGCCCGTGGCCTGGATCACGAAGTCGTATCCGGGCCGCGCCGCATCCGGACCAGCAACGCCGTACCCGCCGATGGCGAGGTGGACTAGATCCGCGTTGAGCTCGTTCAGCACCGCATCGGGGAACCCGAGTCGCTCGAAGCCCCCGGCTCGGTAGTTCTCGACGAGGACGTCGGCGCGAACCATGAGCCGCCGCAGGACTTCCCGACCGTCGTCCGTTCGGAGGTCCAGGCGCAGGCTCCGCTTGTTGCGATTGACCGACAGGAAGTACGCCGCGGTTCTCGTGCCGGCGGCCAGGTCGCCCACCCACGGCGGGCCCCAGCCCCTCGTCGCGTCACCCTCGGGTGGCTCCACCTTGATCACGTCGGCGCCGAGATCGGCCAGGAGCATCGTGCAGTACGGGCCAGCCAGGACGGTGGAGCAGTCCACCACGCGCAGGCCCGCGAGCGGGCCGGGGGGCGCTGTGGCTGCTTCTTCCTGGTCCACGGCGGCGATGGTACGGCCGGAGGCTGTCGGTCGGAGGCTACGCTCGGCGGCGTCGAACCTCGAAGGAACCTGATAAGCGGCTCAGGGCCGCGCCGGACTCGAGAACCTGAACCCATTCGACGGCCGCTCGATTGACGACCACGAAATCGACATGGGCAACGACCGGACCGTCACCGGACAAATACTCGATGGAAGCATCCGTCAGCGGGACCATCGAACGCCGACGACGGAAGTCGAGGATGGGGTCCATGCCAGCCACTGTATGGACGTTGCCCGTCACGAGATAGGGCCCGACCTTCAGGTTCATGCCGCGCTCGATCGTCCTGGTCCTGAGTCGAACGTCACCTCGCGGCCCGGTTGCGTGAACGAGGAGCAGTTCGCTCCGGGGGATCAATACCTCGGAAGCCCGCGCCACGCCCCCGTCGCTGATGGATGAGGCCAGAACGTCTTCGAGGAGGTACTCGTCGAACCCGTTGAGGAGATCCGTAAGCCGCGATGTTTCCATGCGAATCGAGCCCGAAAGACGAACGTCTTCCCCATAGGCAACGAGCTCGAGCTCTGCCGCAGGAGGCGCCGCGGGTGTCGACACCTCGGGATCCTCGGGCTGTCGTAGCACCAGACGGAGGCGGCGGGCAACATGCTTGATCATTGCCGGATCATCCTTGATCCCGACGGCCCGATCATTACTCCAGAGGTACTACTGCCGCGGAAACGAAAATCCGGCCGCCAGCCATCCGCTCGAGCAGCTCGCCGCGCTCAGCCGAGTCCGAGCGTTATGACGATGGATTCCCACTTGTCGATGAGGTCGGCGATCGCCACGACCACCAGCAGCAATCCCGCGCCGATCTCGATCCGCCGATGCTGACGAACGATCCAGCGGACGATCGCCTGGGCCCGAATCCCGGTCAGGAATGACAGCACCACCAGCGGCAGGCCAAAACCCAGGCCGAACAGCAGGAATGTGCCGATCTTGCCCGCTCCATCGGCCACGCCGAGGCTGATCCCGAGCAGCGAGATGAGAAATGGCCCGGCACACGGGAGCGCGATCGGACCGAGGAAGAGGCCGTAGAGATAGGCCCGCCCATACGGGTTGCTGACGATCGGGACGGTGGCACCGGGCAGCCGCTCGAATGGGTTCCGGCCGGCGACGAGCATCACCCCGAGGACGATCAGGAGTCCGTCGATGACCGGTGTCGCCACGGCAAGCAGGCGGCTGGTCGGAACGGCAATCACGACCAGGACGATGGCGATCAGGGTCATCATCGTCAGGACTCCGCCGAGGACGATCAGGCCGAGCAGGCCCGTGCCACGTCGGCCCTCAAGGGTCTTGCTGTTGGCTGCGAGATAGGCAACAAATCCCGGGTACAGCGGCAACAGGCACGGCGACGCGGCGCTGGCGAGCCCAAGGCCGACCGGCCCAAGGCCCGACAGTGCCGCCGCCAGTTGGTCGAACATCCGCGCTGATGCGCCGACTCAGGCGCCGGCGGCGGCGGCGAGTTCGGTGATTCGATCGACGCTCTTGTGGCCGAACTCGGTCAGCGTCAGGGTCCCGTCGGTGCCGATGACGATGATCGGTGTCGACGGGGGCGACAGGACCTGGTCGCCGAACTCGGCGCTCAGGGCGCGGAGGAAGTCCGCGGAGCCGACGACATACGGCCAGTCGAATCCGAGCGAAGCACTGTAGTCGGCGAGTGCGGAGGGACTCTCCGAGCCATCGACATCGATGCCGATCCAGGTGACGCGGTTCGGGTCCAGGCCGGCCAATGCCTTCACCACGTCTCGCTGCTGGGTGCGGCAGTTCGAGCACCAGATCGCCATCGTCTCAATGAAGACCACTCGTTGCGACGCGACGAGGTCGGCGATGCGGAAGGTCGTTCCGTTCCTGACGTCGGTGAGTTCTGCGGTGGCCCACGACTGGGTCAGGATCACCCCCTGGGTGGCGGGGACGCCGCCCGCGGAGGGCGGGGCTGACTCGGATGCTCCAGGGACCGGGGAGGACCCGCCGGTACCGCCGGTCGGTGCGGGCGTCGATCCCGGCGCAGAGGCGACCGCTGAGCCGGAACAGGCCGCGAGGACCAGCATCAGGACCAGGCCGATGACCGGCCAGGTGCCCGTCAAACCCCG
>JBDTQY010000263.1:0-8941 GCA_039931955.1 Chloroflexota bacterium | reverse complement strand
GCTGGGTCCTGATCAAGGTCGCTCGCGGCAAGATGGCCGACGTCCATCCCCTGATGTGGCTGGTGGCAGCCGGCTTCCTCGTGTTCTTCCTCCAGGGCTGGATCCCGCAGTTCCTGCCCAAGTAGTCGGTACCGCGATACAGGTACGGCCGGCGCCCATCGGGCGCCGGCCGTTTCGATTCGGCGGTCCCGTACGAACTGAACAGCCACCCTTCGGGCCGCCGTCAAAGCCCAGAAAGCAGTATCCGGGACCCGTGGGCCGAGCGGCGGGGAGCTCGATAGCCCGGACCACCCACGAGCGGGTACCATCGAGTCGATGTTCGAACGGACGGTGCTGCCCGATGGGCCACGGGTTATCAGTGCAGCGCTGCCTGGAGCGCGCTCGGTGTCAGTCGCGGCTTACGTGCTGGCAGGCTCGCGGATCGAGGCGGACGGGCAGATCGGGGCGGCCCACTTCCTCGAGCATCTGACCTTCAAGGGCACTGCCCGGTACCCGTCCACGCGAGCCCTGAGCGAGGCCATCGAGGGCGTCGGAGGTTCGTTCAACGCAGCGACGGACCGGGAGTCCACCGTCTATTGGGCACGGGTGCCAGGTCGGGAGGCGCAACGTGCCGTTGACGTCCTTGGCGAGTTGATCTCGCGGCCGGCTCTCGCCGATGGGGACATCGACCGCGAGCGCGACGTGATCGTCGAAGAGATTCGCGGCTATCTGGACGACCCGGCCGAGTATTGCCAGATCCTGTTTCAGCGGGCCATGTACGGCGATGGACCACTTGGGCGTGAGATCTGTGGTGAGGAAGCCGACATCCGGGGTTTGGCGCCCGGCCAGATCCGCGACTTCTGGGAGGCGGGCTATCGGCCGGGCAATGCCGTGGTCGCCGTAGCGGGCGATATCTCACACCAGCGGGCCGTCGCCATGGTCGAGACAGCGTTCGGGCGAGAGGCGGGCGTCAATCGGACAGCCGCTTTACCGGCGTCGGGGCTCGCTGCCGGGGATCCCATTCGGGTGGGCCGGCGCGACACGACGCAGGCGCAGTTGACGGTCGGGGTCCCAGGGCTCCGGAGAGATCATCCGGATGCCTGGAATCTGTCGGTCCTCAATGCCGTCCTGGGCGATGGCATGAGCAGCCGACTCTATCTCTCGCTTGTGGATCGCGACGGCCTCGCCTATGACGTCTCGTCCGGCCTGGTGGAATACGCAGATGTTGGGGCCTTCGAGGTGAGCGCTGGTGTTGATCCGACCCGCCTACCGGCCGCGCTGGACGCGATCCTGGTCGAGCTCGCCAGGCTCCGGGACTCGCCGGTTCCGGAGCCGGAACTGGCCAAGACCAAGGCCTATCTGTCGGGCGGGCTTGAGCTCCGCATGGACGAAACGCGTCATCTGACATCCTGGATCGGTGGCCAGGAGGCCCTCCACAGCCGCGTCCTGACGCTGGACGACGCATTGACGGCGATCGACGCTGTGACCAGTAATGATGTTCACAGACTCGCCACGGAGTTGTTCGTGGAGGGACTCCTGAGGCTGGCGGTGGTCGCCCCTGCGCGCCATCTTCGCGGTCTCGAGAAGCACCTGAGGATGCCCGCATGAGCCGTCCGCCGACGTCGCCGCTGGGCGAGGAAACTGAGCTCAGGCTGACAGCCATTCACCTCCGCCTCGGGTCGCTCCTCCTGGCCAGGGCCGAACTGGAATCCCTCGCCGCCCGGGGACTCCTGAACGCAGACGGCCTGGCCGACCTCGCAGAGTTGCGATGGCGGGCAGGGGACCTTGAGGGAGCGGGGGCCATGGCGGCGGCTCATCTCGCATCCGGGGGGAACCGTCCCATCGCCCGTGTGGTCCTAGCCGAATCGGACGCCGTGGCGGGCCGTATGGATGAGGCCGCCAATCACGTGGAGACGCTCGGCGATGTTGGCGCCAGTGCGTTCGCCTCGCTGTTCGCTGGGATGCCGCTTCGGGGACCGTGGCCCATCATTGGATCCGGCCCGTTGACGGGGATGCCGGGAGACGCCGCCGCCCTCGGAGCGGAGGAACCGGGAGCCGATCCTGGAGCCGCGGGGAAGGCCCCGGCGGCTCTCCCCGAGGCCGGCGAGGTACTGGCGCGCGCTGGCGTCGACCTCCGGAGCCGGGATCGCCTGCGCCATGTCGCGGGGATTGATCGGCTCGCCCTCGTGCTGCGTCTCGACCCGCGGCTGGCCGAGGAGGTCGTGGAGACCCTGGGCCGGCGCCGGGAGCCCGCCGCCCACCTGGTTCGCGGTGATGCACTCCGGATCATGGGTCGGGGGTATGAGGCGGAAGTGGCCTACGGAGCGGCTGCCGCCGCACTGGATTCCGGCACGGGTCAACCCTCCTGAGACCGCCGCGGCCCGTACCGGTCCACGTTCGATCCGTGGTGCCGCTGCTCGCCCTGCTATCGTTCCGTTCGCCCAGTTTGAACCACAGGATAGGACTCGCCACGTGACCGAACGAACCCTCGTGCTCATCAAGCCGGATGGCGTCCAGCGCCTCCTCACGGGACGGATCCTCGCCCGTTATGAAGAGCGCGGCCTCCGCCTCGTCGGCCTGAAGCTCATGCGTGTCAGCCGCCAGCTGGCGGAGCAGCACTACGCGGTCCACGCTGAAAAGCCGTTCTTCGCCGGTCTGGTGGACTTCATCACCAGCGCACCGCTCGTTGCAATGGTCCTGGAAGGCCCCAATGCCATCACCATCGTGCGGGCGATGAACGGGGCGACCCGCCCGCCCGAGGCGGCCCCCGGGACGATCAGGGGAGACTTCGCCCTGGAGACCGCGCAGAACCTCGTCCATGCGTCTGACAGCGTCGAGAATGCAGCGGCTGAAGTGGCTCTTTGGTTCGCTGCCAGCGAACTGCTCGACTACGGTCGCGAGATCGACCACTGGGTCCTCGCGCCGGCCGACTGACGCGCAGCCCGGCCGACTGGCGCGCAGACCTGCGAGCGGCCCAGCCGTCCCCAGCCACCTGTCAGGGTCGGCTGCTCGACGGGATGTCCGCAGTCCTCAGAGCCTCGTGGCGCCGGCGGTGAGAGGCGCGCGGCCGACGGCTCCCAGCGCGCCGTCGCTGACGGTCGTGGAGCCAAGGCCGCCCACGGCCACCGAAAGTCCGACGGCGGCTGCGAAGACGACCGCAACAGCGGCGAGGGCAAGCCGGTTGGCCCGGATTGCAGCAGGAATGGCGCGTCGCAGCGTTCGATCACCCGCCCAGCCACCCGCTGACGCCCAGCCGAGGACAACGCCGGCACCGGATGCCGAGCGGACGGCCTCGCTCATCGGGCCAAGTCCGTCGAGTAGGAGACGCCCGAGGAAGACCAGTGGTGCGAAGGACGTGATCAGAATGGCGACCGCGAGCGGGCCCGGGAAGGCGAGGCGCACCAGCGCGGCGCGGGCGTCGAACGCGGCGAAGGTCGGGAGGCCGATGGCGGCGACCAGGATGATTCCGAAGGCCAGCCCAAGGATCGGGGCTCGACGCATCCAGCCCCGGAGGCGGGCGCGCTGGTTGGAACCGAAGGTCGCACGCATGACCAGGACCCAGGCTGCCAAGGCGGCCTTGACCGCCACTGCCCCGATGATCCAGTCGCGCGCCGCCGGAGTGACCGTGGCTCCGCTTGCCGCAAAGCCCAGGAGCGCGACCCCCGCGTCCTGGACGATGGCGTAGGCGAGGACGTGCTCGAGGTCGTGGTGGAGGATTGCTGCCACGCCGCCAAGGACGATGCTGAGCGCAGCGATGAAGGCGATCGCCGCATGCTCTTGACCGAGCGGTGCGCCGATCGGAGAGATCGTCACGTCAATCCAGCCGTATGCCACGAGGGCGAACGCCGCTGAACCCCATCCCATCATCGGCGGCACAGCCGAGGCTGGCATGGCTTCGGCGTATCTCGCTACCCAGACATGGGCAGGGATGGCGCCGAGCCGGATGCCGACGGCCAGGGCAAGCGCCAGGAGCGCCAGGCCCATGGCTCGCCCGAGACTCGGGTCGACGGTGCCGACTGGTCCGGTCGCGCCGAGAGGTCCGGCCGGAGAGGCAGCCCATGCGACCACGAGAAGCCCGATGACCCCCGACGCAATGACGGGCCGAACCGTCCGCAGGCCCAGGCGCGGAGCGGCCTCCCGGATGTCGATCCGTCCGATGAGTGGCACAACCGCCGTCAGCACCGCGCCCGCAGTCACGAGCGCAAGGCCGATGCCCGGGTCGGACTCGCCGAGTCCCACGACGCCAAGCGCAAGGCCGATGAGGGCCGGTCCGAGAACCGTTGGGCCGTCGCCGATCAACGCCTCGATCAGGCCGAACAGGAGGGTGGAGGCGGCCCACGCGACCGCGAGGACGCGCAGCCCGTCCGAGCCACCGAGCAGTGATCCGGCGAGGGGAACCACGTCGGCGGCATCGATTGATGCGGCCGCCACGAGGCACGCGGCCGATGTCACCAGCCCGACGAGGAAGGCACCTCGGCCGCGCCGGGCGAGAAGCGTGGTGGCCAGGCCGCCGGAGGCTGCAAGAGCCGCAAGGAGGAGAACGCTCACGGGCCGTCTCGCCGGCGTTGCGTGCGTGGCAGCGGGGCGATCGAGGCGTTTCCAGGAACGACCCCGGGTTCATGGCGCTCTTCGATGCTGATCAGCGTTGCCCCCGCGACTGCCACGGCCACGAAGAGCGCTACCCCGGCAATCTGCTCGAGATCGCCCGGCGCTCCGGCGACACCCGCCCGGAGCAGGAACGACCCTTGGATCAGGATCAGCATGCCGATCGCGGTACGGAGTGCATCGCGTCCGGCAAAGGCCGGGACGAAGCCAACCACGATCGACGCGAGCCCGGCAGCCGTCGTCACCGCCGCGGGTCCGAGCATCGCCAGGATGTCCGACGCTCCATCACCGGGACCGGCGGGCTCCAGTGCCGCGAGCCTGGAGGCCACGACGATTGCGACGAGCCAGGCGGCGGCGGCCATCAGTGCTTCGGCCGGCCAGCCGACCCGCGATCCAAGCCGCTCGGCTTCCGGGCGGGGATCATTGACCGTCGGCACGGCGGATGCCGCGGCCGATCGCAGCAGGAAGGCAACCAGGGCTGCGCCAATGACCCGCATCGCAAGCGTGGAGGTCTGGGGCAGCGGGTCCCCCAGGAATGGGGCTGCGGTGACGGTGATCGCCAGGCCCAGGAGGGCCGTCCGGGCATTACGTGACGACACGGCGACAACCGCGCCGATCGTCACGGCAATGGCGACCGCGACCACGATCGGGTTCACGATGGCTGGATCAGGGCGCCGGCGAGGACAATTCCGGGTGCGCCGGAACCGCGAGGACTCCCAGTCGATCGAACGGCCAGTAACGCAGCCAGGCACGACCGACGATGCTGGATATTTCGATCGGTCCGAAGTTGCGCGAGTCGGCCGAATCCTCTCGGTGGTCACCCATCACGAAGAGTTCGCCGGACGGCACCTTCCAGTGATCGGCTCCCCCCGGCGTCGAGTAACTCTGCTGCTGGACGCCATCCTGCCCAACGAAGATGTAGGGCTCATTAAGGGGGATGCCATTCACATGAACCACGCCGTCGCGCAGTTCGATGGCGTCGCCTGGCAGGCCGATGATCCGTTTGATGTATGGAATATCCGACCCACCGTTCCAGCTCTGTGGCGGCCGGAAGACAATGATGTCGCCGTAGGAATAGTCATCCCAATGCGGCGACAGCTTGTCGACAAGGACGTACTGGTCAGGAAGGAGGGTGTTCTCCATCGAACCCTGCTGGACCTTGTACGGTTGCGCGACGAAGGCTTGAATGCCGAAGAAGATGACGACGGTCAGGACGAGGGTCTCAAGAACCTCGACAAGGCAACCGAAGGCGGGACGTTGATTCACAGGATCGGGAGTATAGGGGCTGGGCTGGACCAACGCCCCAGGGCGCTCGGCCCCCACCGGAGCCATCGATGCGTCGTCTGATCTCCCTGATCAGTGCCTTCGTCGCGCTCGCCGGGCTCGGCTTCGTGCTGGTCAACGCCACGACGGTCGATCGACGCCCTCCTGCCGTCAAGGCCATCACGCTCAGTGCCACGGCCGGTGACCCGCACCTTGCCCAGACGCTCACCGCCATCGACATCGAGTTCAGCGAGCCAGTTCGCCCGGAGACGGCTGAATCGCGATTCCATATCAACCCCACAGTCGACGGTGCCTTCGCCTGGGATGGATCGAGGGCGATCTTCACGCCGTCGGGAACACTGCCATCCAACACCACCTTTTCGATCACCGTCGACCCCGGCGTGGAGGATCTTGAAGGTAACGTCGATCCGTTAGGACTCGAGGAATGGTCATTCGCGACGGTGGGACCACCGATGGTGCTGCGCGCCACACCGGCCGACGGTGCCACCGGCGTGTCCCTGGATGGGAGCCTCGAACTCGTCTTCGATCGGCTCATGGATACGGCCTCCGTCGAGAGCGCGATCACGCTTGATCCGGCCGGTCCCGTCTCGGCGACATGGCGCGGGTCGGTGGTCACGCTCCAGTTCGACGGCGGGCTGCGTCTCGGATCCACGTATCACGTGACGGTCGGGGCCTCGGCGGCCGATACCGGCGGCAGTCGGCTGGGTGCGCCGTTCGTGGTCGCCTTCACGACCGTCGGTACCGACCTCGGCATCGCCCAGCTGATCCCCGCGGACGGGGTTGCGGGGATCGGGGTCGGAACGGCCATCGCCATCCGTTTCGACGGCCCGATCGATCCTGATTCGGTAAGGGAGGCGCTCCACGTGACTCCGGAAGTCGGGGGTGGCACCCGAATCGTGGCGCTGCCCGGCACGAACGGCGCCGCCCCGGATGGCGTTGATACGCCTACGGCGAATGCCCTTGTTTTCAGCCCATCGATCCCGTTGGCACCCCACACGACCTACACCATCACGCTGGACCCGGTCGTCGCGCGTCTCGGCGACCCGGGAGCGGTCAACCGCGCCCGGACGTGGACATTCACGACGGGCGCCCCTCCGTCTTCGGGTCAGAACCAGATCGGGTTCCTGAGCGATCGGGGCGGGGTTCGGAACGTCTGGGTCATGAACCCGGATGGCACCAACCAGCGGGCAGCGACGACCGACCTGGAGCACGTCACGAGCTTTGATGCATCGGCGGACGGTGGTCGCCTGCTCTACGCATCGGGTGGTGGGGTATGGGTCATGTCGATCGACGGATCGGGGCTCCAGCGGATCACCCGGGATGACGGGCGTATTGAGTACGCCCCCGCCTTTGCCCCAGGCGATACCAGGGCGCTGGTTGCCCGAACAGGCCCACTGGGCGAGGACCTCGGATACTGGCTCGTTCCGCTTCCCGGGACCCCGGGACGCGAACGCCAGGTCCTCGACCGTGGAGTTGCGCCGCTGGTGCCCACCTCCATGAACGGCACGGGCCTCGGAGCGGTCGAGTCCGATCCCGCGTGGATGCCTCGCGTCGCCTTCGAACCGGACGGACGGGCGGCGCTCCTCGTCACGTCGACGGGACAGGTGATGCTTCTCGATCTCGCGGATCCGACGCTTCTCGGCAGCGAACCGGCGGACCCCGTCCCGGTGGGATTGACCGCACAGGTCGGCCCTTCATGGGTGCCGGCGCGTGGCGCGTTCGTCCTCTCCGCGACGACCGGCTCCGGTCCTCCGGCGATGTACGCAGTAAGGGCCGGTGGATCCGTGGTCCTGCTGCCCGGAACCGAGGGCGCCATTGGACCCGCCACGGTTGGGCCCGATGGCGCCATCGCCCTTGTCGTAAGCCTGGACGATGGCCGGACGGCTCTCCGGGTCCTGGCTTTGGATGGTCGGATCGACGACCTGGCTACGAGCGGTGCGAGCGATGATCGATCCCCATCCTTCGCCCCGGACGGTCGATCGCTTCTCGTCGGACGCTCGCCGGCTGCGACGCCGACGATCTCCCAGGGGATCTGGCGCCTCGATCTCGACACCGGACTCGCGCGTCAGCTCACGCCGTTAGGAACCTACGGCCGCTGGATTCCCTGAGTCTCCTGGCCTTCGAGGAACTCGCGTGGTTCAGTTGACCCGCCCGAACGGCGGTTGATACACTCGCGGCCACCCCAAACGGCCCGTCTGTAGTGCGCTCCGAGCTCCCGCACACGGTTCGAGTCAATGTCCCGTTGTTCCAATCTTGCCCGCCAGGGCCTGCGTGCCCCACGGCGGGCAGCAACCGTGTCTGCATCTAGGAGGAACCGCACACCCCGATGGACGCCAGTACCCTGCAGTTGATCATCCTGCCCGCCGGGCTGATCGCCATCCTCTTCGCCCTTTGGCTGGCCCGTGACGTGCTCTCGCGCGACACCGGCACCCCTGCCATGGAGGACGTCGCCGGCACGATCTTCGAGGGAGCAGTCGCCTTCATCCGACGCCAGTACACGACGATCGGGGCGCTCGCTATCCTCGGGGCGGTCGGCATCGGGGCTGTCATCACGGTCTTCGAGACGAAGGACGTCGCCGACACGAGCATCTTCGGCCTCGATCTAGGCTGGCGTACCGGCCTCGCGTTCCTCGTCGGCGCAGCCTGCTCGATGGCCTCCGGGATCATCGGCATGTACATCAGTGTCAAGGCCAACGTTCGTACGGCCGCTGCGGCTCGCCGCAGCCTCGTCGAGGCCGTCCAGGTCGCCATGCGTGGCGGCGCGGTGTCCGGGTTCCTCGTGGTGGCCCTGTCCCTGCTCGGCGTCTACGGCATCTTCAGCCTCTTCGGCGGGCTCGGTGGGGGCCAGGCGACCAAGGACGCGCCGTTCCTGATCGTCGGTTTCGGGTTCGGCGCCTCGTTCGTCGCCCTCTTCGCCCAGCTCGGCGGCGGCATCTACACGAAGGCCGCTGACGTCGGGTCGGACCTCGTCGGCAAGGTGGAAGCCGGCATCCCCGAGGACGATCCGCGCAACGCGGGCGTCATCGCGGACCTCGTTGGCGATAACGTCGGCGACTGCGCCGGCCGCGGCGCG
>JBDTQY010000262.1:0-4611 GCA_039931955.1 Chloroflexota bacterium | reverse complement strand
CCTCGGCCGGGTCGAAGAGGTCACGAATGTGGTCCCTCGGATCCCCGACGAACTCGCGGAGCAGGTCGTCCTCGGGCAGGAATGCGTTCTCCAGCGTGTGGGTCGTCAGGAACCCGTCCTGGGCCACCATGAACGGGGTGTCCGAGGCTTCAGCCGCGCGACGGGCGATGGCGGCCAGATCAGCCGCCTCCTGCGCATTTCGGGCGAAGAGCATGCCCCACCCGCAGTCGGCGACGGCCATCATGTCGTCGTGCCCGGCGTGGATGTTGAGGGCCTGGCTGGTCAGGGCACGCGCCCCGACGTGGAACACGGCTGGCAGTCGCTTGCCGCTGATGACGTACAGGACCTCCTTCATGAGCACGAGGCCCTGACCGGCCGTGAAGTTCGTCACGCGCCCTCCGGCGAGCGCGGCTCCCTCGGCAGCCGATGCGGAGGAGTGTTCTGACTCAGGCTCGATAAACCGCAGGGGCGTGCCCCATAGGTCGGTTCGTCCATCGGCCACTGCCGCCTGGTAGATGGCGGCCATCGTGGTCGAGGGCGTGATCGGGTAGACACAGGCGACCTCGGCCAGCCGACTCTCCACATGCGCGACGGCCTCGGAGCCATCGACGATGGAGGGGATTCCGGGGAATTGGGGACGTGGCCGAGCTTGAGACGTCATGCCCATAGGGTCGGCCACGGCGGGGTTACCCGGGGAGGACCGCGAGTCCCGAAGGATGGGGGCCGCATGGCCCGGGTTTCCTCGGACGCGTCGGCGACACTCCCCTACCATCCACCTGTTCATCCCCGCACCGAGGTCAGCGCGTGATCGAGCGGCTCCAGCCGGACGCGCCAACCAGCGATTGGTGGCGGCGCGCTGTCGTCTACCAGGTCTACATCCGGAGCTTCGCTGACGGGAACGGCGATGGGATCGGCGATATCGCCGGGATCCGGCAGCGGCTGCCGTACCTTGCGGATCTCGGAATAGATGCCATCTGGATTACGCCGTGGTATCCCTCCCCGATGGCTGATGGCGGCTACGACGTCGCCGACTATCGGAACATCGAGCCGCTGTTCGGCACGCTGGATGACGCAGATGGGCTGGTCGCTGACGCCCATCGGCTCGGCATCCGGGTCCTCATCGACCTCGTTCCAAACCACACCTCGAGCCAGCATCCGTGGTTCAAGGAGGCGGTGGGGAGCCCGCGCGGCTCTGCGGCCCGGGCCCGCTACATCTTTGCCGATGGCCGTGGTCCCGGCGGTGAGGAGCCCCCGAACAACTGGCCGAGCCTTTTCGGCGGGCCGGCATGGATCCGGGTACCGGAACCGGACATGGATCCGGCCGCGCCTCCGGGTATCGAAATCGAGGCCCGCGGCGCTACGCCTTCCGTGCGGCCGGCGGATCAGTGGTACCTCCACGTCTTCGCGCCCGAGCAGCCAGATCTCAACTGGGACAACCCCGAGGTCCGGGCCGATTTCGAGCGGACCATCCGGTTCTGGTTGGATCGGGGCGTCGACGGATTCCGCATCGACGTCGCCCACGCGATGGTCAAGGCCGAAGGGCTGCCTGACCTGCCGGTCGCGCACCTCAGCGGCGATCGGCTGGCTTCCGGCCAGCATCCGCATTGGGATCTCCCCGGCGTTCACGACATCCACCGGGCCTGGCGGAGGATCACCGATAGCTACGGCGATGGGCGCATCCTCATCGGCGAGATCGGCGTCGTTGACCAGCAGCGACTCACCGACTACCTGCGGCCGGACGAGTTGCACGCGGCGTTCAACTTCCCGTTCATGGACACGCCGTGGGATGCAACCGAACTCCGGACCATCATCGAGGACACGCTCGTCGCACATCAGCGTGTTGGCGCCGCGGCCACCTGGGTGCTCTCCAATCACGATTCGACGCGCCAGGTGACGCGACTGGGCCGGCCCCACTCCGGCTTCCGGAACCGGGAACTGGACGACATCCTGCCGACCGACCGGGAACTCGGCGCGCGGCGAGCCCGGGCCGCCATCCTCCTCGCCCTTGCCCTGCCGGGCGCCGCCTACCTGTACCAGGGAGAGGAACTCGGGCTCTGGGAGGTAGACGATCTGCCCGAGTCGGTGCTCCAGGATCCAATCTGGGAGCGCAGCGGCCGCACCATCCGCGGGCGCGATGGCTGCCGGGTCCCGCTGCCGTGGGAGGGAGACGAGGTGCCATTCGGCTTCGGGCCGCCGGGTTCCAAGCCGTGGTTGCCGCAGCCCGCCGCGTGGGGAGCGATGACCTCCGCGGCCGAATCCCTGGATGATCACTCCATGCTTGCGTTGTACCGAACAGCGCTCCGACTCCGGCACGAAGTCCGCGGCTTTCAGACCGAGCTGCTGGATTGGCTGCCGAGCCCACCGGGCACGCTGCTCTTCCGTCGCGGCGACGGGATCCATTGCGCCGTCAACGTGAGCGCCGACACCATGGCTCTGCCGTCCGGGCGCGAACGATTGGTAGCCTCGATCACCCACGCAGACGCGCTGCCACGCGACGCGGCCGCATGGTACCGGGTGCGGCCAGGTTAGCCCGCAACCGTTCAGTCGCCCGCCGGCGACGTCAACCCTGTTCGGCCAGCGCACCGGCATCGTCAACCAGGATCATCGTTCCCGGGAAGGTGACGCAGGTTGGTCAGGCCTCACCGGTGCGATCGGTGGATGGGTTGCTGCCGGGATCCGACGCGGGTCCGGATGCGCCATCTGGCTGGTCACGCATCCCGTCGACCGGGTCCCCTGCAAACACCGGGAGCAACTCCTCGACCGCCTCACGGATGGCTGTGCAAAGGGCCGGCAGTCCCGCCGTGACCGATCGTGAGAAACGCTCGCCGTAGCCGAACCAGCGACCCCCGATTCCGACGAACGCCCCGGGCGGCAGGGAACCGCGGACCGCCTCAGCGACCTGCAGGGTGTCGTCGATCGACAACGCATGGGTGGAACGCGGGGCGATGCCACCGGCCCGCCGGGCGAGCTCAACAAGCGACAGGCGCACGATGGACCCGGGCTCGATCCCGACCACGGTGTCGATCACCAGGCAGGTCTCGCCCTCCGCGACGTTGATGACGTCGGTCACGTCGAGCTGGGGACACCGGCGCACCTCGATCCGTGACCGCAGCCCCGATGGGAGTGCCGGGAGGATCTGTGAGATCGCCGCCATGGGTGCCCGGTCATCGCCCCGATCTCCGGCCCCGCAGACCAGGATGCGCAGCTCGGGCGCAGGTGCCGTCATGTCGTGCGCTCCACGCGGAGATCAAGGAAGTGCGTTGCACACGAGATGCATGGATCGTAGGAGCGAATGAGTTGCTCGAGCCGGTGCGTCGCCTCGCCGATGGGCAGATCCAGGATCCGGGGTGCGAATGCCGCCAGGTCGGCCTCGATCGCTGCCTGATTCTGGGAGGTGGGCGGCACGATGGTGGCGGCGGCCACCTTTCCGTCGTCACCGACCACGTACTGGTGAAACAGCAGACCGCGCGGTGCCTCCGTGGCCCAGGCGGCCACGCCGGGCCGGGCAGTCACCGGCTTGGTGGGATGCGCCGGCCGTTCGTAGGCGTCCACGATGTCGAGGGCCTCCGCGGTCGCGTGGACCAGCTCGACGGCGCGCGCCACGATGCTCCGATAGGGGTTGGTGCGGATGGATTCGAGGGCCCCGGTCCGAGCGAGTGCTTCGCGGGCGATCGGGTGCAACTGGTCACCGGCCAAGGAGATGCGAGCAGATGGACCCAGCAGGTATGGGTACCCATAGTTGGCCCTCGCCTGAAGCGCGTTCGACCACGGCACCTGGACCTCGCGAAACGCCTGGCCCCAATCCGAGAGCGCAAGGTCCACCCCGTCCGAGGAAACGATCCGACCGTGGTTGAGTGGATACTCGGTCGGGTGCTTCATCGAGACGAGTCGCGGTACCCGGTCGAAGGACGGGGTATCGAGGCCGGCCGTGATCTCGACCGTCGCGAGGGCCAGTTCCAGGGCCTCCTCAAGAGAGGGCCGGAGGGCGGTGAGCTCGGACCGACGGGGCATCCGGGAGAACCCACCGACGCGGACGCTGACCGGATGGATGGGTCGGCCGCCCAGGATTGAGAGCAGGTGATTGCCTGCCTTCTTGAGGCGCAGACCACCGGCCACCAGCTCCCGATGGTCGCGAGCAAGCTCGACGGCGCTCGGATAGCCGAGGAAGTCGGGCGCGTGGAGCAGGTATACGTGGAGCGCGTGGCTCTCGATCCATTCGCCGCAGTAGAGCAGTCGGCGGAGGGCCGCGACCTGCGGATGGACTTCGACCTCGAAGAGTGATTCGAAGGCGTGGACTGCGCTCATCTGGTAGGCGACCGGGCAGATCCCGCAGATCCTGGCGACGATGTCAATGACCTCGTCCGGCGTTCGCCCGACCACGAGCGCCTCGAAGTAGCGTGGTGCCTCGAAAATCTGGAGGTGAGCCTCTTCGACCACGCCATCGCGAACGCGGAGGTGGAGTGAGCCCTCGCCCTCGACGCGGGTCAGGTTCTCCACCTGGAACCGGAGGTCACCGCTGTGGCCCATCTCGCTCCTCCGATTCGGTCGGGTGTACAGGTGATGCACCGACCGGACCCCATGCGGGCGGACCGTCGACCAGCGTCTCGGGGG
>JBDTQY010000261.1:0-1680 GCA_039931955.1 Chloroflexota bacterium | reverse complement strand
GTCGCCTGGAGCGCGAGGAGCTGCGAGTCGTGCTGCTCGACACCAAGAACCACATCCTGCGCGTGACGACGGTTTACCAGGGCAATGTCAGCTCGTCGCTGGTCAGGGTGGGGGAGCTGTACCGGGACGCGGTTCGGCTCAATGCATCGGGCGTCATCCTGGTGCATAACCATCCAAGCGGCGACCCCACGCCGTCACCCGATGATCTCCACCTGACAGCTGCGGCCCTTGCGGCCGGCCGGCTCCTGGATATCCAGCTACTGGACCATCTGGTCATCGGTCACGACGCCTACGTTTCGCTACGCGACCGGGGCGTGGCGTTCGACCGGCCAGAGCCACTCGCCCGTGCTGCGGATCGGTCCATCGCCACCGCGACGTAGCTGCGCCTCACGGTTAGGCCGGCGGTCACGTTCCGGCAGCTGTATCAGGGCTTTGGCGTGACGGCAGGCATTGTGCTTGGGGGCGGGCTGGCGAAGCAGGGCTGCTCGCCCTCGGGCAGCGTGCCGTTCCTGGGGCAGTCCACGGGCTGCTCGTCGATCGGCGGAAGCCCGCCCTTGTAGTCAAGGATCACGAGCACGAATTCGAGTCGATCCAGGTCGGCGGCGGGTTGCAGGAAGGCGGTCTGGACGACGTCGTTGGCGTCGCGCTTCACGTCGACCACCTGGCCGATGACCAACCCCTTCGGGTAGGGCGAGCGGACGCCGCTGCCCAGCTCGATGCCGGCGGTCACGACCTCATCGCCCGGGGAGATCGCCGCGCTGGAGTCGATCTGGGTCATCGGCAGCGTCGTCGCGAGGTGACCTTCGACTTCGCCCGTCGCCGCGCTCGGCAACTGGCCGATGACCGTCGACCCGCCGTCGGTCAGCAGGACGACCATGGCGCTCTGCGGGCCCACCGCCGTCACCCGGCCGGCCAGCGCGCCACCGGATGCCACGACCACGTCGCCGACCTCGATCCCGGCGTCGGCCCCCTTGTCCAGGGTCACCGTGCGCCGGAACTCGGACGACTCCCGGGCGATGACCGAGGCGGCCGCGGTCTGGTAGTCGAAGCCGGCCCGGAGCTGGAGCAGCCCGGTCAACAGCTCGTTCTCCCGCCGGATCTCGGCTGTGCCCGAATTCTCGGCGTCGAGCCGGGCGTTCTCCGCGCGCAATGCCTCGTTATCGGTCCGAAGGTGATCGATCTCGCCGATCGCCTTGCCGATCGAGGCGATCCCGGAGGCAACGCTGTCGAGCGCGGCCTGGATGGGCCGAAACGCGAACCCGACCCCGTTCTGGGCGTCGCGGATGACCGGGTTGCCCGAGAACGCCATGAGGAGGGCCGACAGGACCAGCAGGACGACGAATGCGATCCCGCTTCGGCGAGCGGCGCGGTTCTGGAGGGCTGGTGTCGTGGCCCTGCAGTCAGGATCCGGCGGCGGTCCGGGCGGCCGTCAGCGAGGTGGCCGCGAATACGTCTCGGCGACCAGGACGCGGTCGAGGGAATCGAGCTCCTCCAGCACGATGCCGGTCCCCCGGGCGACGCAGGTCAGGGGATCGTCGGCGATGTGCACGGGCATCTGCGTGGCCTCCGCGACTCGGCGATCGAGACCGGCGAGCAGCGCACCGCCACCGGCGAGCACGATGCCCTGGTCCATGATGTCCGCCACGAGCTCCGGCGGCGTCTCCTCGATCGTGTCCTTGA
>JBDTQY010000260.1:0-14626 GCA_039931955.1 Chloroflexota bacterium | reverse complement strand
GGCCATCCAGGGCCGGCACGGCGAGACGGTCTTCGAGGGGTACGAGGCTACCCGCGTCGCCGACGCCCGGGTCGTGGCGATCATCCGTGACGGACTGGAGTACGAGCGTCTCGAGGCGCGGGGCGACGAGGAACTCCGTACCGAGGCGGGTGCGGCTGCCGAATTGATTCTCGATCGCACGCCGTTCTACGGCGAAGGCGGCGGCCAGATCGGCGATCGGGGCGTCATCCGAGACGCGGCGGGCGACGTGTTGTTCGAGGTCGAGGACACCCAGAGGCCGGTCGCGGGCTTGTTCGTTCACCGCGGCGTCCTGCGCGGCCGGCTCGCCGTGGGCGATCAGGTCGTTGCTGAAGTAGATGCCGAGCGCCGGGCCAACACGATGCGGAACCACACCGGGACCCATCTGCTTCACCGCGCACTGCGCAATGCCGTTGGCGACGGAGCGCGTCAGGCGGGCTCGCTGGTAACGCCCGACTACCTGCGCTTCGATTATCCGGCGGATCGTGCCCTCACCGACGCGGAGCGTCGGGCGATCGAGGATGACGTGCGCCGCATCGTCCGCGACGATCGCCCGGTGACCATCGCCTTCATGGGCATGCAGGACGCCATCGATGCCGGCGCGGATGCCTTCTTCGACGAGAAATACGGGGAGACGGTCCGCACCATCCGCGTCCAGGACTTCAGCTTTGAACTGTGCGGCGGTACCCACTGTCGTTCGTCCGGGCAGGTCGGTAGCTTCCTGATCACCTCGGACCGGAGCATCGGGTCCGGGATGCGCCGAATCGAGGCGCTGACGGGTGCCGGCGCGGACGCGTACCTCCGTGTCCGCTCCGACGCGCTCGACCGGGTCCAGGCAATGGTCGGGGCACAGACGGTAGAGGCAATCCCGACGCGCCTCGAGGCGGTCCAGGAGGAACTCAGGGACGCGAAACGGCGCCTCAAGTCCGGCGGCATGGGTGGCGGCGCGGCTGGTCCGAAGCCCGCCGAGGCGGTCGCCGCAGCCGTGGAGGTGGCCCCCGGTGTTCGCCTGGTCGCGTTGGCCGGCGCGTTCGGCGGCCTCGATGCGACCAAGAGTTTCGCCAAGGACGTGAGCGCAACCCTTGGGAGCGGGATCGTTGCGATCGCGCTCGATGCCGACGAACCGCAGGTGTTCATCACGGTGTCCCCGGACCTTGTTGCGCGCGGGGTGTCGGCCGGCGATCTTGTCCGGTCGGCCATGGCCGCGATCGAGGGAAAGGGCGGAGGCCGCCCGGAGATGGCCCAGGGTCGAGGCGTCCGACGCGAGGGACTCGGGGAGGCCATGGCTGCGATCGAGGCCGCTGCGAAAGCTGCCGCCGGCCGAGGCGAATGAGCACGATCAAGGCATTCGCGGGCTGCCTCGGCATCCTTGTCGTGGGTCTGTGACCCGTGACCTTCCTGCGGCGTCTCTGGAACCGCGAAGGCGCATCGGACCCGATGACCGCCTGCACGGCTCTCGACATCGGGACAGAGTTTGCCAAGGCCCTGGTCTTCGATATCGCCGACGACGGCAAAGGCGTGGTCCGCGGAGTTGGCCGGAAGCGCCAGGGCCTGTCGCACATGCAGTCGGGGACGGTTGCTGACATCGCGGCCGTGGTGGACAACTGCTCGGTGGCTCTTCAGGAAGCGGAGGAAATGGCCGGCTTCCGTCCATCTCAAGTCGTCATCGGGATCGCTGGTGAGTTGGTGAAGGGCTTCACCACGGCGCATTCGCAGGAACGGGCACGGCCCGAGGTCCCCTTGACCGAGCCGGAGCTCCAGAAGCTCATCGAGGGGGTCCAGCGCGAGGCCCTCCGCGAGGCGGAGCGGTCGGTGACGTGGGAGACCGGGCTTGCCAACGTCGATATCCGCCTGGTGCACGCGGCCGTCGTAGGAGCCTGGATCGATGGCTACGCCGTCTCGAATCCCGTTGGGTTCAAGGGCCGTCACGTCAAGATCTCCATCTTCGACGCCTTCGCTCCGCTGGTCCACCTCGGGGCCCTGGAGAGCGTTGCCCAGCAATTGGATCTGGAGCTCCTCGAGGTCGTCGCCGAACCGTATGCCGTGGCTCGTGCGCTGGACAGTGAGCAGGTCCGCCAGGGCGGCGCGCTGTTCGTGGATGTAGGAGGCGGAACGACGGATGTGGCGCTCGTTCGCCAGGGCGGGATCGAGGGGACACGGATGTTCGCCCTCGGCGGCCGCGCCTTCACGAAATCCATCTCGGATCGCCTGGCCCTGCCATTCCCCAGGGCCGAGGCGCTCAAGGTGGATTACTCGCGGGGCATCGCCGGCGATCGCACTGACGAGGTGCGGGACATCGTCGCCGACGACGTCGCGGTCTGGTCGGCGGGTGTGGAGTTGGTCATGGAAGAACTCGCCGCGGGCGACCTGCTTCCAGGGCGGATCTACCTGTGCGGCGGAGGCACCCGGCTGCCCGAGATCCGCGCCGCCCTCGCGGCGCCCGAGTTCTCGGCGTCGCTGCCGTTTTCTCGGCCGCCCGAGGTGACCATCATGTCGCCGGTGCAGGTCGAGGCGATCCGTGACGAGACGCAGTTGCTGGTGGACCAGCAGGACGTGACGCCGATGGGCCTGGCCTTCCAGGCAATCGAACTCGGGCAGCCAGCCGGCGCACTGGACGGTGCTCTCCGGCGCGTCGTCCGGCAGTTGCGGATCTGACGATGAGCGCGATCGTCTATCTCGACATCGACGACGAAATCACGTCCGCCGCAGCTCGCCTTCGATTGCTCGAGGCCGACCGGATTGCCCTGGTGCTACCAGTCGGATCCCGACTCGCGACGTCGCGGATCAACTTCCGACTACTGGCGCGCGAAGCCGCATCCCGGAACAAGACGCTCGAGGTCGTGACCGGCGACGCGTCGGCCCGTGCCTTGGCCGCCTCAGCCGGCCTCGCCACGCATCTGTCCGTAGCCGCCTTCGAGCGCGGACCCAGCGAGGGGACCCCGCCGGAACCCGGCGCGCCCAACGCGGACCCGGACCGTGCCGCCGTGGCCGGACCACTGGGCCGCCATTCGGGGCCCGATTTCGGCGGGACCGATGACGACGCGACCGTCGTCCTGCGCACCGCACCCCCCGGACCGCGGGCCGCGAGCCCCGTGCGGCCTGTAGGCCGAAGGTCGCCAACACGACCCGGCACGCGCTTCGTGCTCGGCCTCGTCATCGCGGTCGTGGCCCTTGCGACCATCGGGGCGGCCGCGTTCCAGATGCTGCCCAGCGCGACGATCCTGATCACCCCGACCGTCGAGTCGGTAGGCCCGATCTCTCTCAGCGTTGTTGCTCAGCCCGGGATCACGCAACCGGATCCAATCGGGATGCTGGTCCCGGCCACGACCTACTCTTTCGATGCCACTGCCACGGATTCGTTCCCGGCCACGGGGCTCAACGTCGTTGATACGGCGGCGACCGGCGAGGTGACGTTCTCGAGCCTCGACACCGGATCGTCCAACGTGATCCCGGTTGGCTCGATCGTGAAGACGGAGTCGGGCGTTGAGTTCCGGACACTTGGCCCGGTGACGCTGCCGCCCGCCCAGATCGGGATCGTGGATGGCAAGTTCGTCGTCATCCCATCGACTCGGAAGGCCACCATCGAGGCCATCGCTCCGGGCCCCTCCGGAAACGTTCCCGCCGGCTCCATCGTAGTGGTGCCTGAAAAGGAGAACGCGAAGCGAACGATCGTCAAGAACGACGCGGCGACATCAGGCGGTGCGCATACAGAGACGGCGGTGATCCAGCAATCCGACGTCGATGCGGCGCAGCGGGCCCTGGAGGATGCTCTGGTGGTCGACTTCGGGCGCCAGATCGCGGAGGGGGCCACTGTCCCGCAAGGAACCACCCTGTTCCCGGAGACGAAGTCCCTCGGCGCGTCCACCCCTTCGGTTGACCCGAAGACCCTCGTCGGAACAGAAGTGGCGACCTTCGAGCTCGGGCTGGCGGCCACCGGGACGGTCATCGGCGTCAACGCGGAGCCGGTATCCGTCCTGGCCGATGCGAGGATCCGAACGGCCGTGCACCAGGGCTTCGCCGTGGACGAAGCATCCATCGACATCTCGGTCGGCTCACCGATCGCGGCCGGAACGACGATCACCTTCCCCGTCGTGGTCCGGGCTACCGAGACACGCGAGGTCGACGTGGCCGCGCTCCGTGCCCGCATCCGGGGTCTCGGGCTCCCACAGGCGCGGACGATCCTCGATGCTTACGGCGCCGTGACGATCACCGTCTGGCCGGATTGGGTGACCACCATCCCGTCCAACGACGCGCGATTGAGTCTGATGGTGGAGGTGCCGGCCGGCCCCTCGGGCATCGGCGGTCGATCGCCGGGTCCGGAGCCGAGCGCGTCGGCGGCAGCACCATGACGCGGCTCCTTGGCATCGACCTCGGGGAGCGTCGAATCGGTCTGGCCGTGGCCGAGCCGGGCGCCGATCCATCCCGCCCGCTCCTGACGCTGGCACGCTCTACAGAGATCGCCGGCGACATCGCCCGCCTGACCCCGATCGTCCGGGACCAACGGATCACCGAGCTGGTGGTCGGACTGCCGCTGAACGCAGATGGTTCCGAGGGCCCGATGGCCGTCGGAGCGAGGGCATGGGCGAACGCTGTGGGGGGCCTCCTGGGCCTTCCGGTTCACCTGCGCGATGAGCGTCTCAGCAGCCACCTGGCCGAACAACGTCTTGGCCCGATGCCGCACGGTCGATCGGGTGGAGCCCCCAGCAAAACGCAGCGGGACCGGTATCGTGCCCGGGTGGATCGTGAGGCTGCGGCGATCATCCTGCAGGACGAACTGGACGCCGTGGCCGCGGCCCAGGCAGGAGACCAGCGATGAACGTGCGAGGCGGTCGCGGCGCGCGTCAGCAGGCGCGGCGGATGGAGCCAGGCGCCTACGAAGGTGCTGAGATGCCGGAATGGCGTGCCTCTGACGGTCGTGGCGGGCCACCGTCGGGTCGACGCCCCGGACGCAATGGTGAGGAGCGGTCCGGGCTCCCGGGTCTCCTCCGCTTCCTGCTGTTCACGGGCCTCCTGGCCGTCTTCGTGATCGTCGCCGGCCTGACCGTACTGCGCCCCCTCGTCCAGGCCGCCGTCGTCGGCTGGGCATGGGACAACCCCGGTTCGATGCGGGTCGGCTTCGTCGCCGACTTCGTGAAAGCTGACCTCGGGAGTGCCCTCATGGACCCGGCCGGCACCGATGCCACCGAGACGGTGTTCGAGGTCCAGGTGGGGGACACGCCCACGACCCTGGCTCCGCGACTCGCTGACGCCGGTGCCGTGGCATCTGAACGCGCCTTTCTTTTCACTGCGATCCAGGAGGATCTCGCGCCCAATCTCCAGGCCGGGCTGTTCCTCCTGCGCGGAGACATGACGCCCCGCGAAGTGGTCGAGGCTCTGACCTCGGCGCGCGTCATCGTGTCGACGGTGGATGTGACCTTCCGCGAGGGCCTCCGCCTCGAGCAACTGGTCGCCAAGCTCGAGACCGTGACGTCCGGGGTCGACCCGAAGGCGTTCTACGACCTCGTCTCCACGCCCCCGCCGGCCCTCGTGGCGGATTTCCCGTGGCTCCGGCTACCCGAAGGTGCCAGCCTCGAGGGCTACCTCTATCCGGCGACCTACACGCTGACGACGGCCGCCAACGGCGGCCCATTCAAGGTCACGACCGCGGACGACCTGGTCCGGATGATGCTGGCGAAGTTCGACGACGCCGTCGGCGGTGTCCGCCTGAACGTGCCGGAGGCACGTGGCCTGACATTCGAGCAGATTCTCGCGCTGGCCTCGATCGTCGAGCGTGAAGCCGTCCTGGATGACGAGCGGCCGCTCATCGCCGGCGTCTACCAGAACCGCCTCGATGGCAAGGGAGGGTTGAAGACGATCCTCAATGCCGATCCGACCGTCCTCTACGGAGCCGATTCGGTCGCCCTCCGGAAGACGCCGATCGAGGAGTGGGTGAACTACTTCTTCTGGAGCGTGCCGGAAGGGGGCCTCGGCAACGTCGACTTGCCTGCCGACCTCACCGGGTACCAGACGTACCAGAACCGGGGTCTGATCCCTGGCCCGATCTGCACGCCGACCGTCGCCTCGATTGACGCTGCCTTGGAGCCCAACACGGCCGACGGCTACCTGTACTTCCTGGCCATCCCGGACGGTTCAGGCCAGCACGTGTTCGCCAAGACGCTCGCGGAGCACAACGCCAACAAGAAGAAGTACGGGTACAACTGACCATGGCCTTCCTCCGAGCCGATACGTGGCCGCACCCTGCGGACTTCAGTCCGCCCCCTACGCGCGCCGACCGCCAGCGCTGGAACGATGCAGACCGGGCGGCGCGACCCCCGCGCCTGGACCGCCTCCGCGACCGGATGGTTCTCGAGGGCGTCGACGGCTATTTCGGCGTTCGCTGGGAGCACATGCGCTATCTCATCGGGCTGCCGTTCGATGAGGAAGAGGTGGCGGGCGCTGGCGACTCGGGCAAGTTCCTGATCACGGGGACCGAGTCGATCGTCCTGGCCGACAGCCGATACACGATCGCGGTCGGTCGAGACGCCCCGGACTCGAGGATCTTCGACTGCTACAACGCGCTGACCGATCGCTGGCCGGAGCTGGTGGCAGGTGCAGGCGTGACTCGCGTGGCGGTCGAGGCGATGTCCATCCCGCACCTGACGTGGGAGCGACTGCAGGCGGCGGTACCGAACGTGGAGCTGGTTCCTGTCGAAGGCTGGGTCGAGGCCATCCGGCAGGTCAAGGACCCGTCAGAGATCGAGCGGATCGCTGCGGCGTGTGCCGTTGCGGATCGAGCGCTCGCGAGCCTGCTCCCGTCCATGCGTCCCGGTGTCACCGAGCAGGAGCTCGCTCTGGACCTTGAGTGGCGAATCCGCACGTCAGGGGCCGAACGGCTGGCGTTCCCCGTCGCCTGCCTGGCGGGTGCGGAGGCGGCCCTGCCGCACGGGTCGCCGGGCGACCGGCCCCTGGAGGAGGGAGCGGTCCTGCTCTTCGACTTCGGGGCCCAGGTGGCTGGCTACCGCAGTGACATGACGCGGACGCTGTTCGTGGGCGAGCCGAATGAGCGCGACCTGGCGGTGTATGGCGTGGTCGCTGCCGCGCAGGACGCGGTCTTCGAATCCCTGGCCGCGGCTGCGATCGCGAGGGCCAGCGGCGCGATCGACCCACTGCCAAATGGTCCGGCGATGGATCTGCTGGCAAGGAGCGTGATCGACGCCGACGGGCGCTGGCCCGCCTTCGGCCACGGGCTCGGCCATGGGATCGGGCTGGCGACGCATGAACTGCCGGGTCTTGGGCGTCGTTCGCCCATCGGCCCGCTGCCAACACCGACGGTCTTCTCGGTCGAGCCGGGCATCTACCTGGAGGGAGAAACCGGCGTCCGGATCGAGGATCTCGTGGTTTTGGACGCAGCTGCCGGTCGGATGGAGTTGCTGACACGCTTCCCGAGGGACGTGGTCATCGTCGGGGCGTGACGGGAGCACACGTCGCACGGTCGGCTACAATCCGTCCACTGCATCCCCTCGCGGACACTCGGCCACAGCGCGCCTGGCGCGGCAGGCCTCCAGCCCAGGAGCGCTCCATCTCATGATCAGTACCGGCGAGCTACGCAAGGGCGTGGCCATCGAACTCGATGGTGACCTCTGGCAGATCCTCGACTATCACCACATCAAGATGGGCCGTGGCTCGGCGCAGGTCCGGATCACCCTCAAGAACATCCGCAAGGGTGGAACGGTGGACCGCTCGTTCCAGGCCGGTACCAAGTGGCCCCGTGCGTCGATGGAGCGTCGGCCCGTCCAGTTCCTGTACCGCGACGATGACGATTTCCACTTCATGGATACGGACACCTACGACCAGTTCGTCCTCCACGGCGAACAACTGGCGGAGGTCACGCAGTACCTGAAGGACGGGATGATCCTGGACCGGACGACCTACCAGGGCGAGACCATTGGCGTCGAGTTGCCGGTTGCGGTCGAGCTCGTCGTGACCCAGACCGAACCGGGCTACGCCGGTGATACCGCACAAGGCGCCCGCAAACTGGCGACGCTCGAATCCGGGCTCGTCGTCTCGGTGCCGCTCTTCGTTAGCGAAGGCGACACGATCCGCGTCGATACGCGAACGGGCGAGTACCAGACCCGCGTCTGAGGCATGAGCGCGGTGTCGTCGGCCGAAACGGGACCGCGGATCCTCGCCGTCAGCGAAGCCACAAAGGTCGTGGCCGGTCTCGTCCGTGCCGATGACCGGCTACGCAACCTGTGGGTCGAGGGCGAGGTCGGTCGCGTCACGATCTCAACCGCCGGCCACGCGTACTTCACGCTCAAGGACGACAAGTCGCAGCTGCAATGTGTCTGGTTTCGCGACGACCGGATGCGGAGTGCGTTTCAGCCGCAGACGGGACTCCGCGTGGTCACCCATGGCCGGATGGACCTCTACGAGCCGCAAGGCGCGCTGCAGTTCTACGTCGAGTCTCTCCAGCCCTTCGGGGTCGGCGATCTCGCCATCCAGTTCGAGCAGCGTAAGGCGAAGCTGGCGGCCGAGGGCCTCTTCGATGCCGCCCGGAAGCGGGTTCTGCCCGGTCGGCCTGCGGTCATCGCGGTCGTCACGTCGCCGACGGGTGCCGTCTGGAAGGACATCTGCCAGATCCTGGCTCGGCGCTGGCCCCTGGCTCGGGTGATGCTGGTGGCCTGCCAGGTCCAGGGGGAGGGGAGCGCCCAGAGCATTGTTCGTGCCTTCCAACGGCTGGAACAGCATGTCGCGGACCTGCGACACGACGGTCGCGCCGGAGAGGCGCCGGTCGTCACGATCCTGGCCCGCGGCGGCGGATCCATGGAGGATCTCTGGTCCTTCAACGACGAGCGGGTCGTCCGGGCGATCGTGGCCCACCCGTTGCCGGTGGTGGCCGGGATTGGCCACGAGGTGGATGTCACGCTCTCTGACTTCGCGGCCGACGTGCGCGCCCCGACTCCGTCCGCCGCTGCCGAGCTCGTGGTCCCGAACCGGGCCGATTTCGTGGCGGCGTTGGGGAGGGGGGTGGATCGTATGCGGCACGCCGCGATGCGCACGCTGGCCAGCGCGGAGCGCGAGGTTACCGCCGAGCGACGCATCCTCGAGCGCATGCATCCGGCGACCCGTCTTGCCGCCGGACGGGAACGGGCGAGCGAATTGCTGGATCGCGGCACGCGAGCCGTTCGCGATAGGATCGGGGTGGGGCAGGGATCGGAAGAGCGCCTTGCCGGTCGACTGCACGGCCTCATCGCCATGCGAACGGCGTCGGCTGCCAGCCTCCTTGGCGCGGCCGGGGCCACGCTCGCGGCCCTCGCGCCCGCCGCCACCCTCGAACGTGGCTACGCGATTGTCCGGACGACCAGCGACGGGGCAGTGGTGCGCGACCCTGGCGAGGCGCCCGCCGGGACCCGATTGACGATCCGGGTGGCCCGAGGCGAGTTTCCCGCTGCAGCCGGCGAGCCCGAATCATGATCACCGGCCTCGGCGACGTCCTGGTGTTCGTGGGCGTCGCGGTCGTCATCGGGCTGCTCGGGGCTGGTTTCGGTATCTTCTTCGTGGCGCCGCGGCTCTCGCGGCTGGCCGACCGCAATGACGAGGAGCCCGGTGCCCGAGACGTCTGAGATCCCGATCCAGGACCTGAGCTTCGACGATGCGCTCGCGGAGCTCCAGAAGGCCGTCGCGGATCTCGAGGCGGGCGGCCTCCCGCTGGAGCGGTCGATCGCCCTCTACGAGCGTGGCGTGGCGCTCCACGAGCGATGCGCCAAACTGCTCGGCGAGGCTGAGTTGAAGGTACAGCAGCTCGTGACGCGAGCCGGCGGCGCGTTGACCGCGATTGACGTTCGTCCCGAAGAGGCGCGCGAAGCGGAGTAGGGGATCGACTCCTCAGCTGCCTGGGTGTATTTGTGAAACGTGCGCGTTCGTGGTATCACATTATCGGCGTCACGAAGCCTCTGGGCTCACGCTGCCGGAATCGATCAAACGCAAGGACGGAGCCTCAACCGTGTCATCCATTCTCGAGCGACTGAGCAGCCCGGCCGACCTTCGTGGCCTCGACGAGGGCGCGCTGGCCATCCTTGCCGCCGAGTTGCGCGAGACGATCATCTCCACGGTCGCGGTCACGGGTGGCCACCTGGGTTCCTCGCTCGGTGTCGTCGAACTCAGCATCGCCCTGCACCGTCTGCTCGAATCCCCGCGCGACAAGATCGTCTGGGATACGGGCCATCAGGCCTACGCCCACAAGCTGCTGACCGGACGCCTAGCGCAGTTCCCGACGCTCCGTCGGCTGGACGGCATGGGCGGCTTTCCTCGTCGTTCGGAGAGCGCCCACGATGTCTTCGACGGTGGTCACGCGGGTACCGGGCTGTCCATCGCCCAGGGCCTCGCCAGCGCGCGAGACCTGCGACACGGATTGGAGCGGATCGCGGTCGTGGTCGGTGATGCCGCCCTCATGACCGGCCTTTCTCTCGAGGCCCTCAACGATATCGGTCATCGCGGCACGCAGATGACGATCGTCCTCAACGACAATGAGATGTCGATCAGCCCGACCGTCGGAGCCTTCTCGACGTATCTCTCGAAGATCAAGCTCAGCGTGGCCTGGCAGCAGAGCAAGTCGGCCTACGACAGCCTTGTCGAGAAGATCCCGGTCGTTGGTGATAGCGCCCTCGAATGGAGCCAGCGACTTCGTCGTTCGGTCGTCAACCTCGCTTCGCCGGGGCAACTCTTCGAGGATCTTGGCATCACCTACATCGGCGTCATTCCCGGCCACGACATCCACGCCCTTCTCGAGACCTTTGGCCGTGTCCTGGAGCTGAAGGGCCCGGTCCTCGTCCACGTCCGGACGCAGAAGGGGCGCGGCTACCGGCCCGCCGAGACTGACCAGGTCTCTTTTCACGGTGCGGCGCTTCCTCCGATGGCAACCTCGCCGGCGACGGATGCATTCGACCAGCGCTCCGGCGCCAATGGCGACGCGATCCCGCCCAGGAGCAGCGAGCCGACACCGAAGAAGCACCCGAACTACACGGCCGTGTTCGCGGACGAACTGGTCGCTCTCGGCGCCGAGGACCGGCGTATCGTCGGGATCACCGCAGGCATGCCGACAGGAACGGGCATGGCGCGATTCCAGGCGGCCTATCCCGAGCGAACCATCGATGTCGGGATCGCGGAGCAGCACGCGGTGACCCTGGCCGCGGGTCTTGCCCTCGGTGGGATGCGGCCGGTGGTTGCCCTGTACTCGACCTTCCTCCAGCGCGCCTTCGACCAGACCGTCCATGATGTGTGCCAGAACGATCTCCCGGTGGTGCTCGGCGTGGATCGGGCCGGGCTGGTGGGCGAGGACGGCACGTCGCACCAGGGGATGTTCACGCTTCCGGTCCAGTTGCAGCTCCCGTATCTCATCGTCGCCAGCCCGCGAGACGAGCAGGAGTTGCGCTCCCTGCTCCGGACGGCCCTGGCCCAGGATCACCCCTTTGCGCTGCACTATCCGCGCGACGCAGGGTTCGGGCTCCCGGCGGTCGAGCCGGTGACCATTCCGGTCGGTCAGGCCGAGGTGATCAGCGAGGGACGGGACGTCCTTTTCGTGGGCTTCGGACCCATCGTCATGCGGGCTATTGCGGCGGCCGAGGCACTCGAGGGCGACGGCTGGTCCGTCGGGGTCATCAATGCCCGGTTCGCAAAACCCCTGGACCGCCAGTTGATCCTGGATCAGGCGCGTGGCAAGTGCCTCGTCGTGACATTCGAGGAGAGTGTCGTGACGGGGGGCTTTGGGAGCGCGGTCCTGGAGGCCATCGAGGAGGCGCGCCTGGTTGACCCGGCGCTGCGTGATACGCCGGTCAAGATCCTCGGGATCCCCGGCGATCGTTTTGTCGATCACGGGTCCGTCACGGACCTGCGTCGACGCCTTCAGCTCGATGCTCAGGGTCTCGAGGCACAGGTTCGGGATGCCCTGTCAGCCATCGGCGCGGTGCGCGGGCGCTCGGGGGCATCGGCCGAAGCCGGCTGATCTCCGGCGCCGGAGGGCCGGGCCCTTGCGGCCCGCGCTGGGCGGGAACGACCCCGCGATGAGACGGCTGTGCCACGATAGCCGGGTGAACGCAGCCAGCTCATCCTCCGCTCGCCCCACCGCGGCGAAGTCAACACGCATCCGGCTGGATCAGCTTGTCGTGGACCGCGGCCTCGCTGCGTCACGGACGCGAGCCCAGGCCCTGATCCTCGGCGGCCGAGTGAGGGTCGGGCCCGGCGACGCCGCGCGGGCTGATCGGAAGGCCGGCGACCTCGTGGACCCGTTCGTGCCACTGGCGGTGGACGGCGGCGAACCGTATGTCAGCCGAGGAGGCCACAAGCTGGCCGCCGCCCTCGATGCCTTCGCGATCGACCCGCAGGGGCATGCCTGCCTTGACGTCGGGTCATCTACCGGCGGCTTCACGGACGTGTTGTTGCAGCGCGGTGCTCGGGTGGTCTACGCGCTCGATGTCGGCCGCGGTCAATTGGCCGAATCGCTCCGTCAGGATCCCCGGGTCGTGTCGATGGAGCGAACCAACGCGCGCACGCTCACGGCCCACAGCCTGCCCGAAGCGATCGGCCTCGCGACCATCGACGTTTCCTTCATCTCCCTGCGGCTCATCCTGGAGCCGGTGGTCGCGACCTTTGGCCCTGGGGCTGGGTCAGTGGTCGCGCTGATCAAGCCGCAGTTCGAGGCTGGCCGAGGGCATGTGCCCGGAGGCGTCGTCCGGGACCCTGACGTTCACCGAGCGGTCGTCGAAACCGTCGCTCGACGAGCCCAGGAACTCGGGTACAGCGTGGTCGGGCTGATCGCCTCGCCGCTCCTTGGTCCAGAGGGCAATCGCGAGTTCCTGATCCATCTGAGGGTGCCGGCGGGGGCTGGCGGTGCCGCTGGTCGGGACCGCCCGGCAGGCGCGGCAACGGTCGACGATCCTGACATGGGCCCTGGGGGCGCGGGATCGAGCGTGGAAACAGCGGCGCTTTCCATCGACCTGTTTGCCCGGATCGCACACGTCACCAGTGGGGAACTGACATGACCGAGCGGCCGATCAAGCGAATCGGATTTGCCTACAACCCGACCAGCGAAGCCGCGCTCGAGTTGCGCGAACGGGCGACCGGCTGGGCAGCCAAGTTCAGTCTGGATCACTGGGCCGCGGCCGCTGCCGATCAGGAAGCGCTGCGAAACGGCCTGCCCGGGACGGACCTCCTGGTGGTTCTCGGTGGCGATGGAACCTTCCTCCGTGCGGCCAGCGCGGTCGTGGAGATTGACGTTCCGCTGCTCGGGATCAACGTCGGCAAGGTCGGGTTCCTGAGCAAGGTCGAGGCCGGCGACGCCATCCGCGTCCTCGAACGGGTTCAGGCCGGCGGATATCGGCTGGAACATCGTATGGCGCTCGAGGGTCGCGCCTTCCGCGGGGTCGACCCTTCGGCTCCGGAGCGGTTTGTCGCCCTGAACGATGTCGTGGTCGCGCGAGGCTCGCTGGCGCGGGTGGTTCGGCTGGATGTCTCGATCGATGGCAGCCATCTGGCGACCTACGTCGCCGATGGGCTGGTGGTCGCCAGCCCGACCGGATCGACCGGCTATTCGTTCTCCGCGGGCGGCCCGATCCTCGACCCGACCGCCCGAAACCTCATCGTCACGCCGATTGCCGGCTACCTGACCACGATCCGTTCGGTCGTTGTCGGGGCATCCGCCGTCGTTCGGTGCCTCGTCACCGACGCACACGAGGCCCTGGTCTCCATTGATGGGCGAGACGATATCCCCCTGGCGGTCGGAGACGTCGTCGAAGTCCGCGCCCTCGACCGCCCGATTCGCCTCGTGGACCCGGACGGGGCCCTGCCGTTCTGGGATCTGCTCCGCAAGAAGGTGGAGCTGCTGCCATCGTGAGATGCGGGTGACCTTCGCCTCGACCCCGGATCCCGTGCTGGTCAGGCGTGGCGCGGCCGCGCCCGACGGATCCGCGCCCGCCAGCGGGTCGCCGGCAGACGCACCAGTGGACGGTGCTTCAGTCGTCCCGGCTCGAGAGGACCGCCCCGGTCGACTTCTGGAGTTGTCTGTTGCCGACCTTGGCCTCATTGATCAACTGCGGGTGCCGCTCCATCCGGGATTGAACGTCCTGACCGGCGAGACCGGCGCCGGCAAGAGCCTCCTGATCGATGCCCTCGGCCTCGCTCTTGGCGCCCGGGCAGACACCTCGCTCGTCCGGCATGGTGCCGATATGGCGCGTGTGGAGGCCCTCTTCGACCGGATCCCCGAGCCCCTCATCGTGGTCCGCGAGGTGTCGTCGAACGGTCGATCGATCGCTCGCCTCGATGATGGTGCGGTCACTGCCTCCAGGCTGGCCGAGGTAGCGGGTCCCCTGGTGGAGGTGCACGGGCAGCACGACCAGGGCCGGCTGCTGGATGAGCGATGGCAGCGCGAGCTGCTTGATGCCTTCGGGGATCACCGGGGACTGCGCGCGGCGATGGGCTCGACCGTGGTCAGCTGGCGGGACAACCAGGCGGCGATGACCGCGATTGCCATCGAACCCGGCGAGCTGGAGCGGCGGCTCGAAGTACTCGAACACGAGGTGGCCGAGATCGCTGGGGCCCGTCTTCGCGATGGCGAGACCGTGGAGATCCGCGGCCG
>JBDTQY010000259.1:0-6620 GCA_039931955.1 Chloroflexota bacterium | reverse complement strand
CCCAGGATCATGAGGCTCGTCGGGCGGACCCGTGCCAAGGTACGTGGTCAGGGGCGTGGGCCGCGGCGGCGCTTTGGTACCGGTTCGCCGGTCAGGCTCGCCTGCTTGTCAAGGATCTGTTTGAAGACCTTGCCCATGCCTGGCTTCATCAGGGCGCGTTGCTCTGCCTCCAGATCCCGGTCCCGCCGGCGAATCCGTTCGATCTCACGCGGCTTGACATCTTCATCCATGACGGCCTCCACAGGCATCGGTCGGTGGAGCCAAGAGTAGCGGGGAATCGGGCCGAAATGGGCGCTCTCTTCGAAGGCTGTGCGCCATACTCATGGGGTGGACGCCCGCATCCTGCTCGTCGAGGACGATCCGGCGCTGCGCGAACTGACGGCAATGGGACTGCGAGCCTCAGGATTGGCCGTCCAAACCGCAGAGGACGGCCCGGCCGGGCTTGACCTGTGGCGATCGTGGCAGCCTGATCTCGTGCTTCTTGATGTCATGCTCCCGGGCCTGGATGGATTCGAGGTCTGTCGGGCGATTCGACGTTCGTCATCGGTACCCATCGTCATGCTGACGGCCCGCGCAGACACGATCGATGTCGTGGTGGGACTCGAATCCGGTGCCGACGACTATGTGCGCAAGCCGTTCGAGATGCCGGAACTCGTTGCGCGGGTCAGGTCGGCCCTGCGGCGCCGCGACCATGCCGCGGAGGAGGGCTGGGCTCCCACGGCGATCCTGCGGCTCGGGCCGTTGGAGATCGAGCCCGGTGCGCGCTCCGTTCGTCGAGACGGGGCGGAGATCCCACTCAGCAGAACCGAATTCGACCTCCTCCTCGAACTCGTCCGCCGCCCGGGACAGGTGTTCACGCGGGAGGTCCTCCTGGACCAGGTCTGGGGCTACGACTACCTCGGCGATTCGAGGCTCGTCGATGTCGCCGTCGCGCGCCTTCGTGCCAAGATCGAAGCGAACCCGGCTGAGCCCGCACTGATCCAGACGGTTCGCGGCTCGGGCTACAAGGCTGCCCGGCTCGGGTCGGAGTAGGGGAGTGCGGACCGGATTTCGCTCGCGATTGACGCTCGGACTCCTGGCCCTCGTCGCGGCGACGGTCACCGTGATCGGGATCGGGGCGTATGTCTTCGTTGACGCCCGCCTCAGTGAGTCGCTCCTCGCGGACACCGCGAGGCAGGTCCAGTTCGCGGTGTCCGTGCTTGTCCCTGGACGTCTGCCGCCAGGTGCGGACCGATCCGCATTCGAGTTGAGCGGGTTGCCATCGGCATTCCGCATTCGGGGAGACGCCGACGCGATCGTCGACTTTGGCGATGGAGACCCGTACGTCACCCGCGGGTCCTTGCTCGGGTTCCTGTCCGTCATTCCTGATCCAGTGCGCGACGCCGTTGCCGCCGGACGGGTCGGGTATGCCTGGCTCGATCAGCCGGACGGACGATGGCTGGTGGTTGGCGGTCAGGCAGGAGGAGGGCCTGCGGTCTACCTCGTGGCCGACCGCGCCCACATCGACCGCACACTGGGTCAGTTGCGGGTCGGGCTCATCGGCGCCGGCGTCGCCGCGCTGCTGCTCGCCGTGATGGCGGCCCGGCTCGCGGCGCGCCAGATTCTGCGGCCGGTTCGTTCCGCAAGCGCCGCTGCAGCCCGGATCGCCGCCGGCGACCTTGCAACCAGGGTCGTCGTTCACGGCACAGATGAATTCGCCGGCTGGGCGAAGGAGTTCAACCGAATGGCGGCCTCCCTTGAACGCTCAGTGTCCGATCTGACGGCCGCGCAGCAGCAGAACCGACGGTTTGTCTCTGACGTCTCCCACGAGCTCCGCACGCCACTCGCGGCCCTTGTTGCCGAGGCTTCCATGATCGAAGGCGGGCTGCAGGACCTGCGCCCCGACGCTCGTCGTGCGGCCGAGCTCCTCGTCGCTGACGTCAGCCGGCTGCGCGTCCTCGTGGAGGACCTGATGGAGCTCTCGCGCTTTGATGCGGACGCAGAGCAGGTGCACCACGAGCCCGTCGATATCGGACGGATCCTTGGCGCCTCCATTGCATCGCGCCTCCCGGAAGCCACGCTTGACGTGCCGACCGAGCCGATCGTGGTGGAGACGGACATCCGGCGCCTGGACCGCATCATCGGGAACCTGCTGGACAACGCACGAACGCATGCTGGCGGTCAGTCTGTTGGGGTTTCCCTTCGTTCGGGCGGCGGCTGGGTGCGAGTCGAGATTGCCGATCGCGGGCCCGGCGTGTCGGAAGCGGACCTACCCCACCTGTTCGATCGGTTCTTCAAGGCCGATCCCTCCAGGGGCCATGGAGCAGCCTCGGGCTCGGGGCTGGGCCTCGCGATTGCAGCGGAGCATGCCGAGTTGCTCGGTGGATCCATCGGCGCGGAGTCACGAGAGGGCGGCGGGCTGATCGTGCGACTGGCCCTTCCTGTTCCCGAATTGTTACCTCGCGGCAAGAGTGATGACACAGACGTCCCTCAGGCTTCAGACATGTTGGAGCCCACGCAGAGGAAAATTCGATGACAAGCACACGAACGGCGTTCATTCTTCGCGGTACATCTGGGGGGATGGTCAACAGAGGCGAAACGTCACCCCATCTTCGAGCCCTGGTCGCGGTGATGGCGGGGTTTGTCCTTGCCCTTGGCGCATGCTCCCCATCATCCGGTGATCTGGGGCCGGTCGCGACGGCGTCTCCCACAAGCGTCCCCTCCGTGGAGGTGCCGAGCCCGGAACCCACCGGCGGCGCGGAGCCGGCCGAGACGAGCCAACCTTCGGCTGGATCGACATCCTCACCCATCGCGGGCGTGACCACGGTCCGCGCCTACTTCTTCCTGGGCAGCTTCACGCACCCGGCCGGGCTTGCGCCGGTTCTGCGAGAAGTGCCCAAGACCGTTGCCGTCGCGTCCGCCGCGATGAACGAGCTGATCGCCGGCCCGAGCGAAGCGGACATGGCAGCACGACCAGCCATGTACTCAACCGTTCCGAGCGGCACCCGGCTCCTTGGCCTGCGGATCGTGGACGGGGTTGCGACGGTCAACCTGTCCCGGGAATTCGAATCGGGAGGCGGCAGCGCATCAGTGCTGGGCCGCCTCGGCCAGGTGGTCTACACCTTGACCCAGTTCCCGACGGTAACGGCCGTCGCGTTCGAGCTTGACGGCCAGCCGGTGACGGTCTTCAGCGGCGAAGGCGTGGTCCTCGACCACCCTGTTGGCCGAGCTGACTACGTCGATCAGCTGCCCAGCATCTGGGTGGACCGGCCGGCGTGGGGCGCGGCCATCGGGAATCCCGCGCGAATCGTCGGCATGGCCAACGTCTTCGAGGCCACGTTCCGGGTGGCCATCTACGACGAGCGCGACCCGGGAACGTCCGCCAGCCCGCTCGTCGATGAGCGCGTGATGGCCAGTTGCGGGACTGGCTGCTGGGGAACGTTTGACGTGACCCTTCGATATGCCACCAAGGTGGCCCATTGGGGTCTGCTGCGCGTTTACGATCTTTCGCCCAAGGACGGCCTTGCCGAGAACATCACGGACTACCCGGTCTGGCTGACGCCATCCTCCTGATCATCCCCCCGAGACGGCGGGGATGACATGAACGATGGCCCCAGGTGGGACAGGCGTGGCGAGGTCTGACTGCTCACCGTTAACGAAGACATTGATGTGACGGCGGAGCGAGGGCCCCGCCGTCACCAGGCGGTCGCGGATCCCGGGCATGGTCCTGTCGAGGTCGTAGATGACCTCCGCGAGCGTTGACCCGGAGGCTGGGATTTGGCGCCGATTGCCCGGGAAGAGCGCCGCCAGCGACCGCGGCAGGCGTACGTCGGCCGTGGGTGTGCCTCCGCTCACCGCAGCAGATCTGCGTCCATGAGGGAGCGACGTTGAGGCTCACTCACGTTGCGATCGCCTCGACGGACCATACCGGCGGCAGGTTGTCTGCCACCAGGTGCCACGTCAGTCCCTCGTCCGCGCTGCCGTAGACCTGTCCCGTGCTGGTTCCGAAGTACACCCCCGCGGGATCCAGCCCATCCCCGGCCATGGCCTCGCGGAGGACGCCGACGAAGGCACCCTCCTGGGGCAGCCCGTTTCCGGACCGGACCCACGACGCCCCGGCGTCCTGGGTCCGCCAGACGGCTGCGCTGGCGTCCGGCATGAAGCGACCCTGGTCCGGTTCTGTCAGGGGGATGTTCCAGATGGTCGCGGGATCACGAGGGTGAGCGACCATCGGGAACCCGAACTGGGAGGGAAGGCCGGAGGTGATCTCTTCCCACTGTCGTCCGCCGTCCGAAGTGCGATACACGCCACAATGGTTCTGCTGATAGAGATGCTCACCGCCATCCGCGGCCATGACCAGCTTGTGTACGCACTGACCCCACTCGGGGTAGGGGACCGGCGAGAAGTCCGCCCGCACGCCGGCGTTCCGAGTCTCCCAGGTGACGCCGCCGTCCTGGGTTTCGAACACGCCGACCGAGGAGATCCCGACCCACAGGCGGTCAGAGTCCGTCCGATGCGGAACGATTGAGTGGAGGATCAGGCCACCGCGACCCGGTTGCCAGTCCGGCCGGGTGGGGTGATTCGTCAGGCCTTCGACATGTGACCAGGTGGCACCGCCGTCGTCGCTCCGGAAGAGTCCCGCAGGCTGGACGCCGGCATAGATGGTTCCGTGGGCCGCCGTCACGTTCCAGACGGCGGTGATGCTGGGTCCGGCATCGCCATAGGTCAGACCCTCGCTGGAGTGCGACCACGTGGCCCCCATGTCGTCGCTCCTCCAGACCGCAGGCCCGTACCAGGGATTGGAGGCTCCGGCGAGGAGGGCGCCCGTCCCCGGCATCACCGAGATGTCATGGATGGGCCAACCCTCACACAACGGCCCGCGAAGGCGCCAGGGTGGCTGCCGCTGGTCGCTCTCGAGAATGAAGGCGCCCTTCGGGGTACCGATCAGCAGGGACACTCTTTCAGACATTCCATCCTCCATGGGTTTTGCATCAGGACGATACCCGACCCAACTCCTCCGAGCCAGAAGCCACGCAGCCTTGACACCGTGCGCCTAAGATCTGACGGTATGGATGGTCGAACCCCGCGCCCGGCGCGATGAGGCACTCGCCCGAGCCCCCGTCGTCCATCGCCGGCATTGACATCCCGCAGGACGTCGTCTCAGCGGCGTCCTGGCGCTGGGCATCCAGGGCCCGACTGCTCTGCCAGAAGGATCTGGCCGGGTGGATGGCACGCTCTCCATGGAGGGACGAGACGGCGGAGGTGAAGGAGTCATGACCCAGTCAATCGATCATCCCAGCGAGCAGCACGCACTGGCGACGGCACTGCGCAAGGCGTTCCCGATCCGACGGAGCACGCCTGAATCGATGCTCCTGGCGGCGGCCACGATCCTGGCGGCCCTCCACGATGCTGGGTTCGAGGTTCGTCCGCTCGAAGAACCCGCTTCGAAACCCCCAACGGTCGGACGCAATATCTGAGCGCACTGCCTCGTGCAGGAACACCGTGTGTCCCGGGACCATCGAGAGCGCATCGACGCGCCAGCTGGTGACACCTTTGCCGTTGCGGCGTCAGTCCTGTAGCAGCCCGGCAGATGTCCGAGCAGGCTGAAACACACAGGACGGGTGATATGAAACGAATTCCGCTTCTCATCAGCATCGTCGCCATGCTCAGCCTGGGACTGGCTGCCCCCGTGCTGGCAGCAAGTCCGGGTAACGATCTCTACGGTGGAAGAACCATTGTCGGCAGCATCCCATTCGCCGACTCGATCGACACGACCGAGGCAACGACGGATGCAACGGACCTCGAGGCAATCGGGCCCTGTGGACCTGTCCCGACCGATGCAAGCGTCTGGTACGAGTTCACGCCAAGCGCGGACATGCAGGTCCAGATCGACCTGCAGGGCTCCGACTACTCAGCCGCGTTTGCGGTCCTGACCGGAAGCCCGGGAAGCTTCTCCCTGGAGACATGCGGCGCTCCGTATGGGGGCTTCTTCGCTGGGGGTGAGACCACGTACACGATCATGATCTTCGACTACCAGGGCGACGGAGGGGGCAACGGGGGCAACCTTTCGCTGGTCCTTGACGTCGCGCCGCCGGCTCCTGTGGTCGATCTCACGATCAATCGAGTCGGAAGCTTCGTCGCCAAGACGGGCATCGCGACCGTCCGCGGCACGGTGACCTGCACTGGTGGGGAGGAATTCGGCAAGAACTTCATCGAGATCTCCATGTCCCAGACCGTTGGGCGGCTGATCATCAGCGGCTACGGCTGGGCGGAGTTCACGTGCGACGGAACGATCCAGAACTGGTCGGCCGAAATCCTTGGGCAGAACGGCAAGTTCGCCGGAGGCAAGGCGACTGTGTGGGCCAATGCGTACGCCTGTGGGTCCTTTGACTGCGGTTTTGCCGAGGCTTCTCGCGCCATCACGCTCAAGCGCTAAAGCTCGGGGGCCCTGGTGGGCAACCCTGGAAAACCGAGCAAATGGGGTCGATCAGCGGTGACCGACCCCATTTGCCATGTTGGGACTCTTCAAGCGCGCGCTTTAGCTGAGCTCGGATCAGCCGGCCGGACCTGGTCCTGCGGGGCCTCGAGCGCCACCGTGGCGGGGGCCCCGACTCCCGCCGTCGCGGAAGGTCTGGACCTCG
>JBDTQY010000258.1:0-2042 GCA_039931955.1 Chloroflexota bacterium | reverse complement strand
TCGCGCTCGATGATCAGCTGGCTGAGATCCTCGTGGGACAGCGACTTGACGCCGGGCCGGCGCGCGTCTGGCGGAGCTGGGAACGCCGCCAGGACGCGATCGTCGAAGTAGTGGGCGAACGGTCCATGCCCGACGTCATGGAGGAGCCCCGCCATCCGCAGCGTCTCGACGACCAGGCCCTCCGAGGGAACCGCCGCCGGTGCCGCAGGCGTGGCGGCGCCATCGGGTGCGGCCAGCACGGTGCTCAGGGACGGATATAACGACCGCGCCCACAACCCCGCCTCGTGCATGACACCGAGGCCGTGCGTGAACCGCGAGTGCTCCGCCGTCGGGAATACCCAGCGTGCGCTCTGGAGCTGGCTGATGCGCCGCAGCCGCTGGACCCAGGCCGTGTCGAGCAGGTCCTCCTCGGCGACGCCCTCCGGCGGCAGGCCCGCTGCGGCGGCCTCGGCCGCGGACAGACGTTTGGTCAGTTCAATGTAGCCATGGATCGGGTCACTGATCAGGTTGACTGCGGAGAACGGATGCGACGGCTGGGTCACTCGGCGCTCAGTCCGTGTACTGCGCGGCGGCTCGGCGCGTCGTCGCCCCGATATCGGATCGCAGATCGGCTGGCTCAAGAACTTCCACGTCGCTCCCCCACGACAGGATCCAGAGACGCACCTCGATTGTCCCGGACATGGTCGCGCGCCAGATCAGCGATCCATCCGGCTGCGGTTCGAAGGCCTGGCTCGGGTGCCACACCGTCTCGGCAACCCGGCCGGCCACGGCCGCGGAGAATCGGACTGCCACCTGGGTTGCTGGTTGGTCGGCGATGATGTCCCAGGCCCCACGCATGAGCGCTTCCACAGATCCCGCCTCGGGCGGATCGAAGGTCCTCGGCGTGATGGTCACCGCTCGGATCCGCTCGATCTTGAAGGTCCGAAGCCCTCCGCGGCCCTCGTCCAGGCCGATCAGGTAGAGCGCATGCGTCTGGGTGGAGGGTTCGATGAGGTACGGCCGGACCGTCGCTGACCGCGCATCCGACGGACGGCCGTCGTACCGAGCGGGCTCATAGGTGATTTCGACGACGCGTCGCTCGGCCCAGGCGCGCGTGAGGTCGTGGACGTGCTCGACGAACTCGGGAGCCCTCGCGGCGCGCTGCAGGACATCCAGCGACCGGGCGACGTGCTCGGTCAACGGCCCGGGCAGGCCCTCGGACAGCTTCTCGAAAGCGGAAGCGAGGTCAGGGTCGTACTTGTCGGCGTAGCGGACCATGAGGCGGGTCGCCAGGAAGACGGCCATGGCCTCGGAAGTCGTCAGTTTCAGCGGCGGCAGGAACGAGGAGTCGAGGATGCCCCAACGGCCGCCCTCGGACCAGGTCGGCATCTGGAGTTCGCCCTCGAGGGCCGTCAGGTCGCGGTAGGCGGTTCGCTTGGAGATGCCGAGCCGGACGGCGATGTCCTCGGCCCGAATGCCCTCCGGGTGCGCCTTCAGCAGGTTCGCAACACGGGCCAGCCGCGCCACACGATCCCGCTTCGCGGAGAAGCCGCCCTCGTCGCTCATGCCGGTCGTCGTCCCTCCACCCTCGGAGGATACCCGTCCCCACGGTCGCAAGTACTACCCGGCGCGGGACTGTCGGGCCATCGTCACCGCTCCGTTCCGGACCGACCATGACCACACCGGACCGATCGGGGAGCCCCTCCGACCCAGCGGCCAACCCGAGGGACATCGGGCGACATGCCAGACCAGGATCCCACCCACCAGCCGACGACGCGCGAGACGTATCGGGCGTTGTTGCTCCGTGGGTTCGCCCCGGGCGAGGCCGCCAACCTGACGGCCTACCTCGCCGGAATCAACGTTGGCACCGGGCGTGACTGGCGACTCGCCGATGTTGATCGCCTGCTGTTCCTTCGCGAGCTGTGTCGGTCGGGACGAATCGGAGCTGATGACGGGCTCCAGCCAGCGGACGCTGCCACTCCCGCCTGACCAACCAAAGTCTCATCGAACCGCCAGGGTCGGCCTCCTCCTCCCCGAACCTGGCACAACGGAGGCGGCGCCCG
>JBDTQY010000257.1:0-3937 GCA_039931955.1 Chloroflexota bacterium | reverse complement strand
GGCGGAGCTTCCGATCGATGGCGGCAATCCCCTCGACCCACGGGTCCTCGGCGATATTCGGTGGTCGAGCCTCGATCGCCCGGTCGAAGTCGTCAGCGAGATTGAGGACCTTGCTGATAAGCGCCTCTCCGGCGAGGCCGATCATCGCCTGGCGCTCCTCGGCGGTTCGGCGACGGTAGTTCACGAACTCGGCGCGCTCACGCTGCAGGGCCAGGAGGAATTCCTCCTTCTCGGCAACGGCCGCGTCCCGATCTCCGGTCAGCTGCTCAATATCCGCGAGGAGCTTGGCGGGGCTGATGTCGATGTCCTCGGCGCGCTGTTTCGCGCGTGTTTGCTTGTCCATGGGTCCTCTGCTGTCTGCTCGTCAGGCGTACAGGTGGTCGATGAGTTCGTTCATGAGCCCCGATACGAATCGGACGGTCCCGATCGCCTGGGGATAGGCCATCCGCGTCGGTCCAAGGACGCCCACGACGCCGACGGCACGGCCGGGGTGCCCGTACGGCGCCAGGACAAGCGCGACCTCGCGCATGTCGTCCGGGACGTTCTCATGGCCGATGAAGACCTGGACGCCACCCGATTCGGCAACGGCCGCGACGAGATCGCCCAGGTAGGCCCGGTTCTCGAGGGCAGAAAAGACGCGCCGGAGCTTGTCGCTCTGGGCGAATTCCGGGGCCCCCATGACGTTCAGGAGGCCATCGCTGAAGACCTCCTCGACGGCGTCCGTGTCGTAGTCGCGAAGGAGGTGGACGATGCGTTCAGCTACTCGGCGAATGAGCTCGATCTGGGGCCGGTCGTCGTCGAGGCGTGTGGCGGCCCGCTCGATCTCGCGGGCGGTACGCCCGTCCACGATCGCATTGAGCGTCACGGCGACCGTGGTCAGGGTCTCCTGCGTCGTGCCCTGCTCAATGTGGACCAGCACCTGCTTGAGCGCACCTTCACGCAGGACGACCACCAGGCTCGCAAGGCGATCGTTGATCGCGACCAGGTCCACGCGGCGCACGTGGGCCGAGGTGGGCTTGGCCGGCGTGGCGAGTCCAGCCGCACGGGTGACCGAGGCGATGGTTGACGCGGCCAGGCGGAACCAGTGCTCGTTGGCGTATTCGACCTGCCCGAACTGGTGCCGGATCATCAACTGCTCCACCTCCGGCATGAGTGCCGAATCGATGATCGACTCGACATACCAGCGATAGCCCTCATCCGTTGGGATGCGGCCCGCGGAGGTGTGCGGGTGCGTCAGAAGGCCAGACAGCTCCAGCTCGGCGAGGATGTTGCGGACCGTCGCGCTGGACACACCAAGGCCGTAGCGCTCCACGAGGGCAAGGCTGCCGACAGGGGTCGCTGAGGCAACGTATTCATCGATGACGGCCCGGAGGATCGCATTGGCGCGATGATCCAGCGGGCCGGTGGAGCGGCGAATGCGACGCGCCAAGGCCAATACTCCCGCTGCTTTCGAAGAGTTAGCACTCTCCATGCCAGAGTGCTAACGATACTCTGGATGGTAGCAGCGGCGACATCGAGCGTCAACGGCATGTTCCGTCAAACCAGGCGAGAGAACAGCTCGTTGGCCAGGAGGCGACCCCGGGTCGTGAGCGTGATGCGGGCGTCGGGCGTGGCGACAAGGAACCCCGCCGCCAAGGCCCACTCGAACGAAGACGCAAGCGGTTCCTGATCCGCGGCCGCGGCCGGCAGCCCATCCGAGGTCCGGAGCCCGAGAATTACGCGCTCGGCGGCCGCGGCGCTCGGTCCAATGGTTTCCCAACTCCCGGGGGGCAGGTGCGGCTCTCCTCCATCTGGTGGGGTGAGCGCAGCGATGTAGCGATCGAGCGGCGCGGCGTTCCAGCGGCGAGTCGTCCCATCGAACGCGTGCGCGCCCGGGCCTACCGCCTCGTACGGCAGTCGCTGCCAGTAGGCGAGGTTGTGACGGCTCCGATGGCCCGGTCGAGCCCAGTTGCTGATCTCATAGCCATCGAAGCCGGCAGAGGCCAGCCGCGTCACCGCGTGCTCGTACATGTCGGCCGCTCGATCTTCGTCCTGGAAACCACGAGCCCGGGCTCGCCACGTTCGGGCGCCACGCGAAACAGGCAAGTGGTCGCCATCTGCCCCCGTGAGTCCTTCGGCATCGGGGTCATCGAGCGAGAGAGCGTACAGGGAAAGGTGGTCCGGCTCCAGGCTGAGCGCCGCCTCCAGGCCATTCACCCAGGTTCCGAGTGTCGACCCTGGCAGGTCGTAGAGGAGATCAAGGCTGATGGATGGGACCCCCGCCTCCCTGGCGCCGAGCACAGCGGCCGCCACGTCAGCGGGTCGGTGTCGCCGACCGACGGATCGGAGCGAGATAGCGTCCATGGCCTGCGCCCCGAAGCTGATCCGGTTGATTCCAGCGGCAGCGAGACGACGGGCATCACCCCGTTCGTCGGGACCGGGGTTGGCCTCGATCGTGATTTCGGCGTCAGTTGCGAGCCCGAAACGCGCCCGGACCAGTTCGAGCAGCCCGGCAACCTCGTCCGGTGGCAGCAGCGATGGAGTCCCACCACCGAGGTAGAGCGTGGCGAGAGCCGGTCGAACGGTCGTTCCCGGCACGCCCCAGCGGACTTCGAGGAGATCGGCCCGGAGATCGATCTCGCGCCGCAGCGCCGCCACGAATGCGTCGACCCGATTCCTGGGCCCGACCGCCTTGGCTCCCGCGACGACGACGAAGTCACAATACGGGCAGAGCGACCCGCAGAACGGAACGTGGAGGTAGAGCCCGATCGGCGGGCCGGCCCCGCCCGCGACCGGGACGGCTTCGCCCGGGATTGGGGCGGCCTGCGCAGAGGCCCGGACGGTGACCGAATCCGACGCGACAGGAGGGGTCACGATCGGCTGATCAGCGCTCGCGGTTGGCCCCTCGACCGGCCACGACGCGCCAGCCCTCGGGCGCGTGGCGGCGACGCTCGACTTCTTCGATCTCGGAGCCGCGTGGGGCTGGCTGGCCAGCGTGGCCCGTGGTCAGGAAGACGGCAACGCGGGTCACGCCATGGCCCAGGATCGCGGCCGCGATCCCGCCGGTCAGCACCGTTGCCCAGCCGGCGACCAAGCCCGTGATCAGGGCGAGGGCGAACATCGACCTATCTCGACCCGGGGCACCCAGCCGCGTGGCCAGCGTGTACACAATGGCCTGGGTGATGACCGCCAGGGCAGGGTCCAGGCCGCCGAACACGAGGAACCCCAGGAGCGCGCCGCGGAAGATTGCCTCGTCCAGGACGGCGGTCGCGAGTTCGTTCATGAGAGCGCCCGGGTACTGGGCCACATCCGGCAGACGAAGGTGGCGATAGCGCCGCCAGGCGATCGCGGCTGCGATGCCCGCCCCGACCGCGGCCAGCAGGAACCCAAGGAGGATGCCCTGCGCGCCATTGCCGGTGATGAAGAGGTCACGGGCCGGCGCGGGATGGATCATCAAAATGGCCACGACGCCGCCGATCCCGATTCCGTACCAGCCGAGCCGCCGAAGCAGTGAGGGCGGATGGCCGCCCACTGGCTCGTCGTATTCCGCCGCTCCGAACCGCTCGGCCTCCAGACGGAGCATCACCAGGAGCAGCGTCAACCCGAAGGCGACCAGGGCGCGAAGTCCCTCTTCCATGACGCCTAGTTCTCGTCCGTTCGGAGCATGGCCAGGAAGGCCTCCTGCGGGATCTCGACGGAGCCAACGCGCTTCATGCGGCGCTTGCCCTCCTTCTGCTTCTCCAGCAACTTCCGCTTACGGCTGATGTCGCCACCGTAGCACTTGGCGAGGACGTTCTTGCGCATGGCTCGGACGGATTCGCGAGCCACGACGGTCGATCCGATCGCGGCCTGGATCGGAATCTCGAACATCTGGCGCGGGATCAGTTGCTTGAGCCGCTCCGCGAGGATGCGACCGAGCGAGACCGATTTATCGCGATGGACGATCATCGACAGGGCG
>JBDTQY010000256.1:0-1559 GCA_039931955.1 Chloroflexota bacterium | reverse complement strand
TCAGCGCCGCGCCGGCAGCGACAATCGCGGAGGCTAACGAACTCGCGCGTTCCGGGGTAGCCCGCTATGTCCGGGTCAGTGGGAGGATCGACAGCGAATCCGACTTTGAGGACGCGGATCACCGTCCCCTGGTCTTTCGGCAAACGCGCTTCCAGGCACGGCTCAGGGGACGCTGGACGGACTTCGACCGCGTGGTGGAACAAGTGCCATTCGAGCTCAACGAGGGTCTCGACACGATCCGGATTGACACGTCGGGCCTCGCCGAGGGACTCATCGTGATCCCGCGGGAAACGGAGGGGCTCATCGGCGACCTGCCGGACCACGCACCGGAAGACCTGGCCCGCGACCTGCCGGCACGCGTGGTCGTTGAGCACGTTTCCAGCGTCGAGCATGCGATCGTGATCGGGGTTCCGACGCTTGATGCAGACGGAACCGCCCGGATGGCAGCCGGGCTCGGGCGGCCACTGATCCTGACCACGCTGGAGCAGCCCGAGGCGATGCGAATCCTGACCGAGGGCTCCTCGGCTCGGCCGCGCCTCGCGGCGGGCCTGCTGATCGTCGCGGTGGTCTTCGTCGCGATTGGACTCCTGATGCTCGCCTTGCCCGGGAGCGCACTTGCGGCATCGCCCGATCCGACCGCCATCGCCGGCTCGGACACTCGGTCCGGCGGCGAGGGGCCGGGCATCGTTGGGGCGCCTCTCGTTGCCATGATCGTCGTGGTTGCGATCGGCATGCTGACGACCCTGATCGTCCTCGCCTACGTACGTCTTACCCGTGACCCGAGGCCCGGCGACGAGGGCTCGTAGAGCGTCGTCGAAGAGGGCTCGCGGAGCATCGGCGAAGAGGCCGCGTCGTGCGACGGCCGATTGCCCCGGACTTTGGTCCTATTGTCAGGATCTGTAGGGTTCGTAAAGTGGGCGCTACTTCACAGATCCTACCGGGCGGATCCATGCCAGCACCACCACCCCTGCACCCGCTGCCGACCGACGCCACGCTCACCGTCACGCGTGCCGCGCAGGTACTCGGTGTCCACGCCAATACGGTGCGGACCTGGAGTGAGGCGGGCCGTCTCCGCTACTACCGGATCAACAAGCGGGGCGACCGACGCTACCGCCTGAGCGATCTGCACCGCTTCCTGAGTGCGGCGGTGTCCGGACCGACACCTGGGGCCGATTCGAACGGACGCGGCTCGCGAACCCGGCGGGAGCTGGGGCGGCTCGATCGGCAGTCACCAACCGAATCGCTCGACGGCCCTGGCGATGTTGCGTCGACAGTGAAGGCACTGACCACTCTCGGTCGACTGACGTTCGGGACGGCCGGCTCCACTGCCGATCCCGAGATGCTCCTTGGCAGCGCCACGAGGATCATCCGGGAGGCTTCTTCCTTCAGCCACGTATCGGCCTGGCGTCTGGTCGGGGGGCACCTTGAGCCGGTTGCGGTCTCTGGTTCGATGGGCCTGCGCCCCGACTCGGTGGCTGCCGATCGCGGGTTGGTTGGTCAGGCTCTGAAGAGGCCGGGCCAGGTCGTTGACGATGACCCGGCCGCGGGCAGGGCGGACC
>JBDTQY010000255.1:0-8260 GCA_039931955.1 Chloroflexota bacterium | reverse complement strand
GCTGGGAGTGGTCGCGGTCTGCGTCGAGGCCGCCGCACTCGACGGCTAGCCTGCTAATCGCCCAGGTCGTCGCAGGTGCCGTACGCGTCCGGCCACCAATTGATCCGACCTCGGTTCCCCCGGGGATCCGAGGTCAGCAGCAGGCCCCGCTACCGCAGCCGCACGGATCGGGCTGCGCCATCGTCAGCGTCCGCGTGGCGGCGACCGTGGGCATGGCCGCGGCGAGGCGCGTTGCATCGACGCCCATCCAGGCGGCCGGCTTTCGAGCCCGGATGATCGCCGAGTGGAGTCCGTCCGCCACGGCATGGGTTGGTTCGATCTGGACGTCGGTCAGCCCGACCGCCTCCAGGCCCTGTCGGAATTCCGTCATGGACAGCGCTCCCGCGATGCAGCCGACGAAGCTGCCGCGGCGCGCGCGCTCGGCCGGCGACAAAGAGTCCTCGGCAACGACGTCGCTCACGCCGATGCGGCCGCCCGGCTTCAGTACCCGGGCAATCTCGGAAAGGACGGCGCCCTTGTCTCCGGCCAGGTTGATGACGCAGTTGCTGATGACCACATCGATGGAAGCGTCATCGATGGGCAGGGCTTCGATCTCGCCCTTCCGGAACTCGACGTTCGAGATGGCAGCCTCGGCCGCGTTACGGTTCGCGAGCGCCAACATCTCATCGGTCATGTCGATGCCGATGGCGAAGCCGGTGGGCCCGACGCGCCGCGCCGAGAGAAGAACATCAATGCCACCGCCGGACCCCAGGTCGAGGACGGTCTCGCCGGGCTGGAGCTCGGCGACCGCGGTGGGATTCCCGCAGCCGAGCGATGCGAGGACGGCGGCGTCCGGGAGGCTCCCGCGATCCTCGGTCCCATACAGGAGCGAGCCAAACACGATGCGGCCTCCAGCGTCCGTCGCGGACTCAAGGGCCTCGCTCCTGACCCCGGAACCGGGATCTGCACCGGCAGCCAGGGCTGCCACGGCATAGCGTGCCCGAACCGTCTCGTGGACATCTTCGATGGGGGCGGACGCACCAATCTCGGCGTGGGTCATGACGGCTCCTTGGTATTCCGGTCGAACGCTCGTACGATGGCAGCAATATAGAAGATTGTCAATATCGATCAGTATCGATATCATGGTGCCCATGAAGCATCACCGAGACCCGGACGTGCAGTTGCTGGCGGCGCTCGCGGACCCCGTTCGCCTGGCGATCGTCAGACAGCTCGCGGCCTGTGATGGGATCTGCGCCTGTGACTTCACGGATGGGTTCGACGTCTCACAGCCAACCATCTCGCACCATCTTCGGGTCCTACGGGAAGCGGGTGTGGTGACCACTGAGCGACGTGGTTCGTCGATCTGGTACCGCCTCGAACCGGCGGCCATCGGGCGGCTCGGAGCGGTGGCCCGGGCACTTCTCCCTGGCGACTACGTACCGGTGGCGGATCTCCTGCGGATCGGCGTGCGCCGGCCCGCGAGCGCCCCGACGTCCTCACCCGACTGAGGGTTTGCGCTCAGTCGGTTCCGATCTCGGTCCGTGCGAAGGCCATCGCCCAGCCCTCGATTTCGTCCCGAATCCGACGGAACGCAGCGAGCCGGACCGGATCCGGACCGACGACTGCGGCCGGATCCTCGAAACCGGCATGTACTCGGCGGCCGCCGCCCGGAAAGACCGGGCATGCCTCCGCGGCCTCGTCGCAGACCGTGATGACGATATCGAACGCTCGGGCAAGGAATTCCGTCATCGACGTTGACCTGGCTTCCGACCAGTCGATGCCTCGCTCCGCAAGAACCTGGATCGTCAGTGGATGGACGGCGGTCGGATGGGTGCCGGCCGACGCCACGATTAGAGCTGGTCCGCCGGCCCGGGACAGGAATGCCTCGGCCATCTGACTCCGGCAGCTGTTACCGGTGCAGAGCACCAGGATCCGCACTGCCGCGCTCGGCCCAGCGTTCGATTCCATGGGGTCACCCCTAGGGGTTGAGGTCCTCCACTCGCCCCGTGGCGAGATGAACCACGTCCTCCGCGATGTTGGTCACGCGGTCACCGATCCGCTCGAGCCAATGGCCGACGAGGATGGTGCTGGCCCCGCGCTCGACGGCCGTGCTGTCCGCCTTCATCTCCGCGACAACGGACTTGAACAGGCGGCCGTAGGCATGGTCAACCTCGTCGTCGCCCGCGGCCACGGCGCGCGCCGCTGTGCTGTCGGCGTCCACCAGCGCCCGGAGGCAGCCCTTCACGAGCCCGGCCGCGAGTTCGCCCATCAAGGCGAGGTCGGCGGAGGCAGGGAGCGGACCGTCGGATGGGAGTCGGAACACCTGCTTCGCGACCCCGACTGCGTGATCGCCGATGCGTTCCAATTCGGAGGCGACGTGGTTCAGCGCGAGCAGGAAGCGTAGATCCCGAGCCACCGGCGCCTGCGTCGCGATCGTCGTGGCGATGAGGTCCGTCACGCTCCGCTGCAGCTCATCGATCTCGTCATCGCCTGCCACGACGGCATCGGCGAGGACCGCGTCACGGGAGGCGAAGGCACGGACTCCGTCGCGGATCTGGCGTTCGACGATGGAGCCCATCCGGAGGATGCCGTCCTTGACCTGCCGCTCGTCGCGATCAAGCGCGCCGCGCCACCGTGGCGCCTCTAGGTCCGCGATCAGGTCGTCCTTTGGTCGCTCCATCATCCGAACCTTCCGGACACGTAGTCCTCCGTAAGCTGGTGCCGCGGATTGGTGAAGATCTTGATCGTGTCGTCCACCTCGACGAGATGACCCGCCCGATCTTCGCCCATCGTGAAGAACGCCGTTCGATCGCTGATCCGCGAGGCCTGTTGCATGTTATGGGTCACGATCACGATCGTGTAGTTCACACGCAGCTCGGTGATGAGTTCCTCGATCCGGAGCGTCGCGATTGGGTCGAGCGCCGAGGCCGGCTCGTCCATCAGGATGACCTGCGGATCCACGGCGAGAGCTCGGGCGATACACAGCCGCTGCTGCTGTCCGCCGGACAGGCTGGTGCCGTTCGCCTTGAGCTTGTCCTTGACCTCATCCCAAAGCGCCGCCCGATGCAGCGATCGCTCCACGACCTCGTCGAGCTCGGCCCGTGTGTGACGCCCGGTAAGTCGCAAGCTGGCCGCCACGTTGTCGTAGATGGACATGGTCGGAAACGGGTTCGGACGTTGGAAGACCATCCCAACGACTCGCCGCAGCTGGACCGGATCCACGATCGGGTCGTAGATGTCGATGCCGAGCAGTTCGACCTGCCCGCTGACCCGAGCCCCGGGCACCAGCTCATGCATCCGGTTGAGGGACCGCAGGAACGTGCTCTTGCCGCACCCGGATGGGCCGATGATGGCCGTCACCGACTTCCCGGGGATGGCCAGGGAGACATCACGGATCGCCCGGAACGCTCCGTAGTAGGCGTCCAGGCCACGTACGTCCAGCGTCGGGGCCGCGGGGCTGAGCTGGCGATCATCGCGGTCATCGGTCTTGTCCCGGGGCGTCGATGCGCCGCCGAGCCAGCTCGGATCGGACGATCCGGGGTCCTCGTCCGTGGCGGGCCGTGCCGAGGGAACGGCTTCGTCGGCCGCCGCCGGGCTTTCGATCATGTTGGGCACCTCCTCAGTTGCCAATGGCGCGCCCCCACGTCCGGGCTCGAACGGCGACGTTGATGACGAGGACGATGAGCAGCAGCAGGAATGCCGCACCCCACGCCTGTTGGTTCTGGAGCTCGTACGGCTGCCGGGCGTTCACGTAGATGAAGACCGGGAGCGAATCCATCGGCTTTCCGAAGTCGCCGACGTTGACCAGCCGACTGCCGAGGGCCGTGAACAGGAGCGGAGCCGTTTCGCCCATCGCGCGGGCAAAGGCCAGCATGACTCCGGTCAGGATGCCGCCCAGCCCGGTTCGGATGACAACGCTCAGGACCGTCCTCCACATCGGGATGCCGAGGGCCAGCGAGGCCTCGCGGAGTGTGCCGGGCACAAGTGCCAGGATCTCCTCGGTCGTCCGCAGGATGACCGGGATCATGATGATGGCCAGTGCGACGCTTCCAGCAAAGGCGTTGAACTGCTTGAACGGCAGCACCAGGAAGGTGAAGACGAAGATGCCGATCAGGATCGAAGGAACCCCGACCATGACGTCGGCCGCGAAGCGGATGATCTGGGCACTGCGTCGATCTGCGAACTCACCGACGTAGACACCACCGGCCACACCAACGGGGATCGCGAGCAGCGATGCAAGCGGGACCATCTGCAGCGTTCCGAGTATGGCGCTCGCCGCGCCGCCGTTCCGGCCGAGCGCCCTCGGCGCCTTCGTCAGCAGATCGAGATTGAGAGCACTCGCTCCGTTGAGCGTGACGAAGATCAGCACCGCGGCTAGGGGGATGACACACAGGATCGCCGCGAAGAGCGCCAGGCGGCGCATACCGGCATCGAGGAGTCGACGCCGGCGCCCGACGTGGGCTCGCATCAGGCGGACGGATTCCGGGGCGACGATGACTGCGGTTCCCATCAGCCCGTACTCCCTGAACGCCCGGCCGCTCGGACCACCAGGACGCGAGCCACGGCGTTGAGGCCGAGGGTGATGACCAGCAACACGAGCCCCAGAGCGATCAAACTCGACGTCTGGAGGCCGACCGACGCCTCGTTGAATGTGGTGGCGATCTTTGAGGCAATGGTCTGAGACTGCCCGAAGATGCTCGTCGGGATGGCCTGCGCGTTGCCGATGACCATGGTCACGGCCATTGTTTCGCCGAGCGCCCTCCCGAAGCCCAGGATGATGGCCCCGATGATGCCCGCCTTCGCCGCCGGCAGGACCGCGCGCCGTATGACCTCCCAGCGCGTGGCGCCCAGGGCATACATCGCCTCGCGATGGCTGTTCGGGATGGAGGCGATGACCTCGCGCGAGATCGAGACGATCGTCGGAACGATCATGATCGCCAGGATCACACCAGCCGCGAACAGACCGACGCCGAACGTCGGGCCGGCAAAGATGGGGATCCAGCCCAGGGTGTCAACGAACCATTGCTCAACCGTCGACCGCAGGAAGGGCGAGAGAACGAAGATGCCCCACAGGCCAAAGACCACCGAGGGGATCGCTGCGAGGAGTTCGATCATGAAGGTCAGGGGAACAGCTGCGCGTCGCGGCGCGAGCTCTGCCAGGTAGATGGCGGTCAGGATCCCGATCGGGGCTGCGATCAGGAGCGCGATCAGCGATGAGGCGATGGTCCCGAAAACGTACGGGAGTGCTCCGTAGATGCTCCTGACCGGATCCCACGTCGTCCCCGTGATGAAGCCCAGCCCGAAGGTTTCGAAGGCCTGCGCGCCGTTGATCGCCAGCTGGAGGCCGATCAGCACCAGGAGCCCCACAACGAGCCAGGCGAGGACCCGCGTACCTGTTCGAAAGACGCGATCCGGCAGCTCCGCCGATCGGCTGGCTCCTTGCAGGGTCGGGGGTGTCGTGGCTGTCATCGGTCGATCACTGCCCCCGAAGGAGCATGTCGCGGATAGCCAAACAGCGGCCCGGTTGGACCGGGTCGCTGTTTGGCGAGAACGTGCCGCGGATCAGGGCCAGAGGGGAGTCCCTCCGCTTGTGATCTTGTGCAGCTCTGCGATCGCGATGTCCTTGATGGATGCGGGCAGCGGCGCATAACCGAGCCCGCCTTCCGTTGCCTGGCCATCAGTGAGCGCCCAGTAGAGGAAGGCGACAAGCGTCTGCCCCTTCACGGCGTCGGTCTGGTCCTGGTAGACGAGCAGGTAGGTGTACGAGGCGATCGGGTAGGTGCCGTCTCCGGCACCGTTGATGATCGGAGCCTGGCGGAAGTCCGCCGGGAACTTGTCCGCCGCTCCGTCTGCCGCGGCCGTCACGCCCTCGGTCGAGCCGGCGACGAACTTGCCATTGGCGTTCTTGAGCCTGGCGCTCGTGAGCCCGGCGGTGGTTGCGTAGTTGAGCTCGACGTAGCCGACGGCGCCTGCGTTCGCGTCTCCCTTGACGCTGCCAGCGACACCATCGTTGCCCGGAGCTCCGAGACCAGTCGGCCAGTTGACCTCTTTGCCCTTGCCGACCTTGGACTGCCACTCAGGGCTGACCGTATCGAGGTACGTCGTGAAGGCGTTGGTGGTTCCAGAGCCGTCGGATCGGTGGACGACGCGAACCGCGAGATCCGGCAGGGTCACACTAGGGTTGTTGGCGGCAATCGCCGCGTCGTTCCAGTTGGTGATCTTGCCGAGGAAGATGTTGGCGACGTTGTCGCTGTCCAGCTGGAGGTCTGTGACGTTCGGCAGGTTGTAGACCACCACCACGGCACCAAGGGCCGTCGGGATGTGGAGCAGTGTGCTGCCATTAGGCAGCGCGGCGAGTTCCTCGTCCTTCATCGGCGCGTCAGAGGCACCGAAGTCCACCGTTTGCTGGGTGATTGCCTTGATGCCGCCGCCTGATCCGATCGACTGGTAGTCGATCTGGATGTTGTTGTACGTGTAGTTGAAGGCCTCGAACCAGACCTGGTACAGCGGGTTCGGGAAGGTCGCGCCAGCTCCCTGCAGGGTCACATCCGCTGTGGGTGGCGTCGGTGCCGCCATGCCCGACGATGGGCCGCCGGTGGGTGCCGCTGGGGATTCGCCCGGTCCGGACGAAGGCGCGCTGGTTGCGCCGCCGCCGCATGCTGTGAGAACGATGGCCGCAAGCAGACCCGCGGCGCCGACACGTGCCGACCGATGGTTTGTCACTCGAGGAACTCCTCCGATGTGCCGAGCCTTCCTGATCGCATCGATCAACGGGGCTCGGAGTCTTCTTTCCAATGTCACATCGAAAGGGTCTCGGTCCAGGATCAACCGGAGATCGACAATTCGTTAACAGGGTGTCAACGGCGCGACGGGGCGCCGGTGGCCTCCGGCCTGTATCACGGCGCCGCGCGAGCCGGACCGCGGTTACGCGCGGGTCGTCCTGGCGAAGTCGAACTTCGATCCGAGCGCGTCGTGGATTCCCGGGATCGATCGCAGGGCGGCTTCGATCTCGGTGAGCACTGCCGGGTCGCCCGACACGAATTCGACCTCGATCTCGGTGCGTTGGTCCATCTCGACGTCGTCTTGGAGCGCGGCGATATCGTCGAGGCTGATCTCGACCGTCGTGCCGTTTCGCTCGAAATCCCGCTGTAGCCGCCGCTGGCGCAGCGCGCCGATCTCCCGGAGCTTCCCCGAACCAATCACGGCCAGGAGCTGGTCCTTCGCCGCCGAGTCGGGCCAAACCGCGGGATCGATGGTCGAGGACGCGGGTGATTCCAGTTCCGTGCGCGTCGAGATGCTGCCGTCGTGCACCGTCCGGGACTTGACAGTCAGGAGTGTCACTTCGTCCGTTGTGCGGAGGCGCGCTCGAAAGCCGGCCCGCTCGAGGAGTCCCTGGCGATCGACGGTATCGAGGTAACGGTCAGTGACCACCATCGAATGGCCTGGTCCGGAGGCGGCAAACCCGACGGGGCCACGTCCGGCCGGATCCTCGAGGAGACGACGAACTGGGGTCGCATCGCTGACGCCGAGCTTCAGCTCGATCTCGAGTGGATCGCCCGTCCGGGTCACGCTGCTACGTGGTGCGCTCAGCGGTCCGCTCGGCGGCACATGCCGCGCATGAACAGCGGTCGCGGAGCATCATGAACGGGTAGTAGCCGGTCGAGTGGCCGTCCGCCCAGGTTGGGGCCAGGGCATACGAGCCGATGAGCTGGACATCAACCAACCGCGTCTGGTCCGGCGTGAGCGTTGGCTTCGTATCCAGCCAGCCCGGCATCCCGGCCTCGCCGCGGCAGTAGGCGCACGGACAGAGCCAGCGCAGGGCGACCGCGTCGATGCTGGTCTGGTGGCCGTCGGCCCATTCCAGGGAAAGCGTCCCGGCCCCCCGGTCGGCATGGATGTTCGTGGGCCGTGTTCGGTCCTCGGTCGGCGATGTCGTCATCGACGGATTGTGCCTCCCCGCGGGCTGCGGCGCAGTCGGCCCGAGTGGCCCCTCAGGTTGTGGCCATCTGGTCCACTCGCCAAGTGATCCGCTGCGCGATGATCAGAGAGTGACGGAGCTTCCTCCCGGCCAGTTCGACGCGACCACCGCCCACGGCCGGCCGGTCGCCGACATTGCCGTGGCGCTCGAGGTTGATCCCGCGCGTGGTCTGGCTGGTGCGGAGGCCATCACCCGTGCCGCCACCGCTGGCCCGAACGAACTGGAGCCGGAGCGCCGCCCGTCGGTCGTTTCGATGGTGTTCGATGCGGCGACCGAGCCCTTCGTGCTGCTGCTCGCGGCCGC
>JBDTQY010000254.1:0-5141 GCA_039931955.1 Chloroflexota bacterium | reverse complement strand
TCGCTCGGAGCGCTGGTAACGAAAGGGCCCGCGGCCGGCGCTCAGCGACCGCGGCCGGCACTCTCATGCGACCGTCGACGCCTGGCGGGGCGGTCAGGACCAGCGGAAGAACCGAGCCGCAATCGCGAAGCAGAGCACCAGGAACCCGGCCAGCACGGCGAAACAGACCCACAGCGGAGCGAATGGCGTCCCCCCGACCATGACCTGACGCAGCCCGTCTGACAGATACGTCAAAGGCAGCACGCGGGCGACCGCCTTCAACGCGTCCGGCATCTGGTCGATCGGAAAGAACGTTCCCGACAGGAACATCAGCGGAAACTGGACCACGCTCGTCATCCCGTTCGCGGCATCCTCGGTCTTGGCAAACGACGCGATCACGTAGCCGAGGGCGATGAAGGACATGGAACCGAGCATGACCAGCGCGCCGACCAGGAGGACGTTGCCCGAGATCTGGACGTTGAAGACCATGGCGCCGACGGAAACGATGACGAACGATTGGACGATCGCGAGGAGCAGGCGCATCAGGACGTTGCTACCGACCAGTTGCCAACGGCGAAGCGGCGTGGCGTTGAGTCGCTTGAGGATGCCCTTCTCTCGGTCACCGACGAGCGGGATCGCCGAGAACACGCCGAGCTGCATGAGCGCCATGCCGAGAATGCTGGGGACGAGGTAGCTGATGAAGGTCAACGATTCCGTCTGCACGGCCCTCGGTTCCGGTATCACGACGGGGCCTCGACCCAACAGTCCGAGGTTGACCTGGCCGAGGACCGTGTCGACAAAGCGAAACGTGTCGGCTGTCTGGTTCTGCTGAGTCGGGTCGGTATAGACAGCGATGCTGACAGGTGGTCCCGGTTGGTCCGTTGCCGTCGCAACGGCGGCTCCGTAGCCCGCGGGGATCACGAGCACGGCACGGAGATCACCGGCCCGCATCGCCACCAGGGCTTCTTCCTGCGTCGTCACTCGCAACTCGACGTTCTCGAGCCCGGCGAATGCGTCATGGAGCGCGCCCGAGGCCGCCGATCCGTCCTGGTCCACCCAGCCGAAGACCCGGTCAGAGCTGCCGCCGCCGGTGAAGATCGCCCCGAACATCAGGATGAAGATCAACGGAAACGCAAGCGTCCAGAACACGGCAGCTCGATCCCGCATGTAACTCCGAATATTGGCGAGAGTGAGGGACAGGAGTGTTCGCATCGTCGCCCTCAGTCCCGCAGCGCCCGGCCGGTCAACGCCAGGAATACGTCCTCGAGCGTTGGGCGGCGGATAGTCAGGTTCTCCGGTTCAGCTCCGATCGAAGCAGTCAGTTCCAGCGTCCCTGCGATCGTCGCCGGGACGTCGCGTGTGTACAGCACCACCTCTCCCCTCTCGTGGGCAACGGAAGCCACGCCCGGAATTGCCGCGAGTCGCTCATCTCCGAGTACGTCGATCCGATCGAACCTGACCGCTCGCTCATGGAAGTGCCGGCCGACGAGTTCCTTGACCGTTCCCGATTCGAGGATCCGGCCGTGGTCCACGATGGCGAGCCGATCGCACAGGATCTCCGCTTCCTCCATGTAGTGCGTGGTCAGGACGACCGTTCGACCCTGCTGCTTGAGGTCGAGGACGATGTCCCAGAGCGACCGTCGGGCCGCCGGATCGAGCCCGGTGGTCGGTTCATCGAGAAAGACCAACTCCGGATCGTTGACGAGAGCGAGAGCGACGGCCAGACGCTGCCGCTGGCCGCCCGAGAGCTCGCGCGTCTGGGACGACCGTTTCTCGCCCAGGTCGAACATCTCGATCAGTTCGGCGGTGCTGCGCCCGACGGAACGATAGAAGGCCCGGAAGAGATCAAGGACCTCCTCGACGGTGAGCTTCGGGTAGAGCGCGGCGGTCTGTAGCGCGACACCGATCAGGGGTTTGAGGCGATCCGGGTGGCGATTTGCGTCGATCCCGAGGACGGTCGCCTCACCCGAGTCGGAGCGTCGAAGCCCCTCCAGGATCTCCACGGTCGTCGTCTTTCCCGCGCCGTTGGGTCCCAGCAGTCCGAAGACTTCGCCGGGACGCACCTCGAAGGAGATGCCGTCCACGGCCTTGGTATGGCCGTACGACTTGTGGAGATCGACCACCCGGACCGCTGCGGCGTCCGTCACGGCTGGACGGGACCCGCGCTCAGGGCCGCTTCCGCAAGTACGCCGTGACGGTCCCGTCGAAACCAACCGTCTCATAGAGTCGGCGGGCATCCGGCCGATGGTGGCCGGCCGTCACCTCGACAAAGGCAGCACCCAGCTCATCGGCGATTCGCTCGGCCTCCTCGATCAGCTGCCGCCCGATGCCACGGGCCCGGGCGCCGGCATCCACGACCAGGGCCAGAATGCGGACGGCCACGTCGTCGTGCTCAAATCGAGGAATGACGTGGATGGCGATGAAACCCATCACGACACCATCCACGTCGGCGACGATGACCCTGGAGGCATCATCCGAGAATCGGGCCAGTCGGGCCGCGACCACGGAGGGGGCCACCGGGTAGCCCTCATCGGTGAAAAGCATCGCAATCCGCTCGGAATCGGCTGGGTCGGCGGGCCTGAGGAGCGTTCCGGGTGTCTCGATCATCGTCAGCCGATGGTAGCGTCCAGCCGGCCCCCGTGGCAAAGCCGACCGCGGGGTTGCGCCCTCAACGCGCCAGAAGATCGACGATTGGCTCGCCGACTGCCTCGAAGCCCAGCCGCAGGTAGAGGCGCATTGCGCGGTCCGTGCTGGCATCTGCAAGGAGGTGAACGAGGTCCGTGCCCTCCTCGAGCGCTTCTCGGATGGCGACAGCGGTGAGCAGGCTTGCGTAGCCCAGGCCGCGGTTCGATGGGATGGTCCCGATCGAGGACAGGTACGTGGCGTCGTCCAGCGTCACCCGCCGTGCAGCGGCGACCGGACGCCCGTCCTCGAGGAGAAGGAGAGCCGCGCCGCCGGGCCGCCGGGCGGCCGCGACGGTCTCCGCCGCGAGTCCACTGATCCGATCCGTCTCGACGTCGAAGGCCTCCACGAGGATTCGCGCAACATCCATCGCTCGCGACGCGGACCCAGTCCCGACGTGCTCCACCTGCAGGTTCGGCCGCCGCTCAAGGGTTCGGGCAAGGGCGAGTGCCGGGCCGGTGTCCACGAGGGCCATCGATCGATCGCGGCCGACGACACGAAACCCAGCCCTCGTGAGTCGCTCTGCGATATCCGGCGGGTGTCCCCCGAGAGGCACCGTCCGGACGTGCGGCAGGCGGCCGAGTGTCGCGAAGAGCGTCAGGATCTCGCCGAGACGCCGCTCGAACATGACCTCGTCAGCTGGCCAGTCCGGCGCCACCAGACGGTTCCAGAATGGCTCTGGATCGCCGGGGTCAAAGAGGAGGACTCCATCGCCCAGGTCCCGGAGCTCACGACTGCCGCGCGCGTGGACCTGCGCCTCGTGCGTCGCGAGGCGGACGCCGAGGGCCCGGTTGAGGACGAGGGTGGGCACCACGCCGTGACGATCAGGTCGTCGGTGGGCGATGCAGGACGAAGAGGGTGGCCCCGGATGGTAGTTCGATCACCTCGGGAGATGGCGTTCCGGCGGCCGTGAACCAGCCGAGGAAGGCATCGGCGTCGTGCAGGCCGGCGCCCATGAATACCTCGTCGAGGTGCACGCCGGCGATCAACTCACCCTGGATTGAGTGCAGTTCCTCGTCATCAGTCGGCAGAAGCCAGTCGAGGACCAGGAGCCAGCCGTCGGGCTCCAGCGATTCCCATGAAGCCCTGATCGAGGCCGCCGGGTCCGGGAGGGCATGCAGGGCGTACTGGTAGTAGGCAAGATCGAAGCGCCCTGGTCGCGTGACCTCGTGGCGCGCAACCGCCTCGATGCGAATCCGGTCTGCGAGATCGGTGTCCTCGATCAGGCGTTCCGCACGTGTGCGGGAGTCTTCCTCAGCCTCGATTCCAACAAGGGTCAACTTCGGGAATCGCTGGGCCATGGCCACCAGCCAGCGGCCGCCGCCGCAGTGGACATCCAGGACCCGACCCCCGCCCGACAGCTTGGCGACCAGGTTCGGGATGGCCGCCAGCCCCTCGGAGAAGAAGACCGCGATGTCCTGGCGGGTCACCCGCTCGATGGCCATTCGGTAGCGATCCGGCCGGTGCGGGCTCGGAATGCCCGTCCGGAAGAAGTCGAGCATGCGGTCCCAGTCCAGGGTGGAGACCACCGACTGGATGACCTGGCCTCCCAGGTAGGCAGTCCGATCCTCTTCGAGCAGCACGGCCACGATCTCGTCGTCGACACGCAGGACATCGCTCACGCTGATCAGGTCGTGCGCCCCGGCCGCCCAGGCCCAGGTAGCGACTGCCTTTGGGTGCGTCTCGGTCCGCGCCGCGAGCTCGGCGATCGTCATGCCCGAGGTACCGGCGGCGCGCAGGGCGTGAAAGAACTCAAGCTCGATCCCGAGGTAGGCAATCCACGTTCGATAGAAGCCACCAAGGGCGGCCAGCATCTCGTCGTGTCGCTCGTTCAGGCGCATCGCCCCCGGATTGTCGCACGCTGACGGGGCGGAAAACCGGCTACGTCGTGGTAGCATGTGGCGACCGGCCAGGCGCTCCGTTCGTCGCGGTCGCCACGGAGAGAATCATGCACACACTGTCCCGCCAGATCGGCTTGGGCCTCGCCGCCAGAGGCGAACCTGAAGAGGTCCTCGAATGGGCGCGTCGCGCCCGCGACGCAGGACTCGACTCCGTCTGGATCCACGATTCCTATTTCGAACGCGATGCCGTCAGTTTCGCGACGACGGTGGCCGACGGCCTGGCCCGCGATCGAGATGGTGCGGACTTTCGCGTCGCGCTCGGCGCCGTCAACCCCAATACCCGGCACCCGGTCGTTCTGGCGATGACCGGTTCGGCCCTCGACGAGATCCTCCCCGGCCGCATCGTCATGGGGCTCGGCACGGGCCTGCCCCTTCGGCTCAAGCAGATGGGCATCGCCTATGAGCCCGAGGCGGCCATCGAAGGTGTCTCGATTGCCATGGATAAACTGCGCGCCCTGTGGGCCGGTGAGCGCCTCCCCTCGGCAACCCCGGGTCTGCCGCCGATCCAGCCGATGTTCCCGCCGACGCACCGGATTCCGCTGTTCATCGCCGCGTACCGGAAGGAGTTCGTTGAACTGG
>JBDTQY010000253.1:0-3167 GCA_039931955.1 Chloroflexota bacterium | reverse complement strand
GTGGCCGAGGAGGGATACACCGAACCAACACCGGTCCAGTCCTCCGCCATCCCTCTCGTCCTCACCGGCCGCGATGTCCTCGCCGCCGCTCAGACCGGCACCGGCAAGACCGCCGCGTTCGTGCTGCCGATTCTCGACCGCCTGCGGAGCCACGCCAACACGAGTTTCTCGCCGGCCCGGCATCCGGTCCGCGTCCTGATCCTCGTCCCGACCCGCGAACTCGCCATGCAGGTGGACCAGAGCGTCCAGACCTATGGCCGGAGCGTGCCCCTCCGCTCGACGGTCGTCTACGGCGGCATCCCGATGGATCCCCAGATCAAGGCCCTCCGCGGTGGGATCGAGATCCTCGTCGCCACACCGGGTCGACTCCTCGACCTCGTTGGTCAGAAGGTCGCCAACCTCGGCCAGGTGGATATCCTGGTGCTCGACGAGGCGGACCGGATGCTCGACATGGGCTTCCTCCCGGATATCCAGAAGATCATCGCCCTGCTGCCGAGCCAGCGACAGAACCTCATGTTCTCGGCGACCTTCTCCGACGACATCCGGCGGCTGTCCGGGACCATCCTGCGGAACCCAGCCACGGTCGAGGTTGCGCCACGCAACGCCACGATCGACACCATCCGACAGCTGGTCTACCCCGTGGACCGCGATCGCAAGGAGGCCCTCCTGGCCCACCTCATCGCGAAGGACGACTGGCGCCAGGTCCTCGTCTTCACCCGCACCAAGATCGGCGCAAGCCGCCTTGCCTCGTACCTCGATCGCCGGGGCCTGGAGGCCGTGGCGATTCACTCGGATCGTTCGCAGCCCGAGCGAACGCGGGCCCTCGAGGGCTTCAGAACCGGCACGATCCGGATCCTGGTGGCGACGGACGTCGCGGCTCGCGGTCTGGACATCGAGGACCTACCCCACGTCGTGAACTTCGAGCTGCCGTGGCAGGCGCAGGACTACATCCACCGGATCGGGAGGACCGGGCGGGCGGGCGCAACCGGCGACGCGGTCAGCCTCGTCTCGATCGACGAGACAGATCTGCTGCGCGGCGTCCAGCGCCTCCTCAAGAAGGCCATCCCGTGGACGGTCGAGGAGGGTTTCATCCCGGACCGGAACGTAGAGCCCGAGCCGCTCCGCGGCGGAACCCCGGAATCACGGCCAGCCCGCGGCCATCACTACAGCCACCGAAGCGGGTCACGACCGCGAAGTGGGTCCGCCTCTCGCGGCTGATCCTGTCTGGGCCGGCCCGCCGGCCGAGCGGCCCGCCGGCCGAGCGTGGCTCAGGCTCGCTGGCCACCGACCGGAGCGGCAAAAACGGCCCCGGGGAAGTAGTACCCGAGATCGATATCAGCGACCACGCGCTCGGCGGCATAGCGATTGACCAGGGCGTGCGCCCGCTCGATCTGGCCCGCACCCGGATCGCCGACTAACCCGATCCGCACGTCGCGGAGGAGAATGAATGGTCCCCCGGGCCGCGACAGGGCCCGACCCGGGTCGAATCCCGGCTGAGTCGGCAACTCGGCGGTGAGACGGTACGGGCCAATCTCCAACTCGACAGGGTTCCATCGAGCGTGGATCGGAAGATCGTGCTCATCGGCCCACAGGATGAGCACGTCGTCGATGGGGAGTCGAACGTGGCCCCGATCCTCGTCCGCGCCCGTGCCGAGGGGGTGCCAGGTTGCCTCCTCCACCGCGATCGGCCGGGCGGCCTCGGGACTGGTACCGACCATGATCGGCTCAACGACGGCTCCCCGGACGATCCCGGTCGCGGCGTAGGCTTCGATGTTCTGCATCACGGTCCCCCGATCTGACGCTTCCAGCCAACGATGCCGTTGATGGAGCGCGATGGAAAGAACCTCCGGTACCGGTGGGTCCAGAAAGTCGTACCGAGGCCACGAGATCCGGTGCTCCCGGTCACCATCTGACCTCACTGGCCGGGCACCGGCCGCATCTCCCTATTCGCGGTCCGCGGAACCGGCTGCGGCAGGCGCGGCAACGGGGAGCAGCGCGCGCAGGATCAATTCGGGGTCGTAGCGGCTCTGGTTCGTGACAATCGCGATGGCGACGTCGAGGTCGGGAAACCAGCGGAGGACGGTTCGACTCCCCACGAGTCTTCCGGAATGCCCATAGGAGACGAAGCCTTCGATCGGCTGGACCTGGACCCCGAGGCCGTACGAGTGGCCGGGCCGCAGCTTGGCGGTTCGGGCGGCGTCCGCGATCATCGCCCGGAGCCCAGATGCCGCCAGGATCTCGCCTCCATAGAGGGCGGCCCCCCAACGAGCAAGGTCGGGCGCGCTGGCGGCAACCGAGCCGGCCCCTCCCGATGCTGTCGTGATTGCGGTGAATGGCCGCACGGCGGTTCCGTCGGTCACGTCGATCGGCTTGGCGTTGACAGCTCCGGAGGCGAAGCGATAGGCCGTCGGGAGCACCGAGACAGGAGGTTCGACGCCCTGGAACGTGGCGCTCTCCATCCCGAGCTTCGAAAAGAACCGGGCGCGGTACTCGAGGGCAAGCGGCCGACCGGTGATCGCCTCGGCTACCAGTCCCAGGAGGAGGTAGTTCGTGTTGGAGTAGTGGTACCCGACGCCCGGTTTCGCGATCGGTGAGCCCGCATACGAAAGCGCCTGTTCCGGCGTCCAGACTGCGGTCGGGTCCGCCAGGGCGGCACGGTTCAGGGCGGCGTCAACGAGGTAGTCGCGGAGCCCGCTCGTGTGATCGAGGAGCTGATGGATCGTGATTCCTGGGTCGATGGATCGCCCACCAACCGTCACCCCGGGCAGTAGTGGGGCGGCGGCCGCTTCGAGCTGCAGGCGTCCCTCGTGGATCAGCGACAGGATTTCGGCCGCGAGGAACGTCTTGCTGACCGAGGCGACAGCAAATGGCGTATCGGGTCTCAGGGGCCTGCCTGTTGCCAGATCGGCGAGGCCGGAAGTGCCGGACCAGACGTGGCCATCCGGAAAGACGACGCTCGCGACAACCCCCGGGATGGTAAGACGAATGCGCTCCCGTTCGAGGCTGGTCTGGAGACGAGCGTGGATGGCGCTGTAGTCCACGGGATCCGGCACGTAGCGCTGTGGGAGCACGGTCGCCGACGCTGCCGGTCCGGGTGTCTCCGGGGAGTGCGATGCCCCGATCGACGAGGCCGTGCCGGTCGATCCTGAGCCCAACCAGCCGAGCCC
>JBDTQY010000252.1:0-9275 GCA_039931955.1 Chloroflexota bacterium | reverse complement strand
CGTCGCCCTGGCCCGGGCCCTGGCCTTCGAGCCCGAGGTGCTCCTCCTGGACGAGCCCCTGTCCGCGCTGGACGCCAAGATCCGGGTCTCGCTCCGAGCGGAGATCCGGGCCATTCAGCGGCAGCTCGGCATCACCACCGTCTACGTCACCCACGACCAGGAGGAGGCGCTCTCGCTGTCCGACCGCATCGTGGTCATGAGCGACGGCCACATCGAGCAGATCGGCACCCCGTTCCAGGTCTACAACTTCCCGACGACAGCGTTCGTCGCTTCGTTCGTGGGAACGCTGAACGTTCTCCCGGCGACGGTTGTCGATTCGGGCAGCGGACGGCTCGTCGTTGGCGGGCAGCAGATCAGCATCAGCCACAAGATCGATGCCGCATCGGGCGCCACGATCTCCCTTGCGCTGCGGCCGGAGATGGTCTCGCTCGGTGGCGGGCCCGAGGGGTCGAACGTGGTTCGCGGTACTGTGGCCGACGTCAGCTTTCTCGGCTCCATCGTGCGCATCAAGATTGCGATCGCAGCGGGTGTCGTCGTCACGCTGGACGTCTTCAACGAACCGACCCTGGTCCTGCCAAGTCTGGAGGAGTCGGTGTCGATCTCCTTCCCGGCCGAGGGACCGCTCGTCCTGGATTCAGCGCCCGTCCTGGCACCGGACCTCCTCGCCGCGGAGGCGTGAGCCGCGACCTGGCACCGGGCGAACTCATGCCCCGAGAAACGTCGAACGCAGGAACCCCGCTGGCGGGTATTGAACTCGCGATCTTCGACAAGGACGGCACGCTCATCGACTTCCACTTCATGTGGAGCGATTGGGTACGGGCGCTGGCGCGGGGCCTGGAGGCGGCCAGCGGTAGGGACCTCGACGGCATTGTCTATCCGATGATGGGCGTGGACGAGGCCACCGGACGCGTCCAGCCGCACGGGGCCCTCGCCGCCACGCCGATGGTGCGGCTCCGGGCTGAACTCGTTGCCGCTATCGCCGAAGCCGGCCTTGAGGCCTCGGAGGCCGAGCGAGTGGTTCGAGCGGCCTGGCACAGCCCCGACCCCGTTAGCCTGGCGCGTCCGATCGCCGATCTCCACGCGTTGTTCACCAGCCTCAGAGCTTCCGGGACCCGTATCGCGATCGCAACGAGTGACGATCGCGACCCCACGGAGCGGACGCTCGAGCACTTCGGGCTGACGTCGCTGGTGGACGCGGTGGCGTGCGCCGACGATGGCCGACCGGTCAAGCCATTTCCCGATTCCGTGCACTGGATCTGCCAGACCATCGGCGTGCCCGAGGCAAGGACGGCGGTCATTGGCGATTCGCCGGCGGACCTGCAGATGGGCCGCTCCGCAGGTGTCGGGCTCGTGATTGGCGTCCTGACAGGAGCTGGGGATGCCGGGTCTCTGGCGGCGTTGGCCGACCTCACCCTGCCGTCGATCGCGGAGTTGTTGCCCCCCCGGTAGGACCACCAGCGCGGGACCGACCGCGACGCGCGGGACGTTCGAGGGCAGTACTCCCTTCCTATTGGGCCAGCGGCGCTGCGGCCCTACCTTTGCGAGGGGCACGCAGTGCGTGCGTGCACCACGCATCATCGCGCCAGGTGCGACTGGCAGGAGGTACCCGAGCAGCAATGGCCCACGCTCCCCATGCCGACCCCGGAAATGAGCTGCTGTCTCTGAGTGAGGCGGCCTCGATCGCGCGCGTTCATCGCGAGACGATGCGGAGTTGGTGCCAGCGCGGCCGGCTCCCGTCGGTACCTGGTCCGCGACGTGGCCAGCGACGAGTGCGACGCGCGGATGTCGAGCGTGTCCTTGCCGCGACGCAGGTCCAGGCCCTCGGCCCGACGCGTGATGAAACCACCGGACCCGCGATGGGCGGGCCGTTTGCTGACCCGGATCCTCAGGGTCGCGCCGGTCGGTCGGACGCCGTCGGGGTCGCCACTCACGGCCGCGAGGACAGCCTTCGACGCCTCGCTGCTGAAGTCTCTGGCAGCCAGGGCCTCCAGGCGGTCTACGACGACGTCCTCGATACGGCAAGTCGCCTGTTCAGCACGGACCACGCCTCGATCGGCCTTCTGGGGAGGGATCCACGGCTGGGTCTGGACCTCGTTGCGTCGCGACATATCTCACAGGAGGCGGCGGATCTCGCTCGCAGCCTCCCGGTCATCCTGCGCACGGCCGGCGGCGACTCCATCCCTCCAGACACGGTCCGCGTCCTGGCGTCGAACGACTCCGCAATCGATCCTCGGTTCCAGGAGGTGTACCGGCGGGCCGGTATCGAGACGGCGTGCTTCGTCCCGATGGTGTTCCGCGGCGAGCCGGTGGGACTGATTGCCCTCTATCACGACAGCCCGCGCACCTGGACGACCGAGGATGTGGCGCTCGCTCGTGGGTACGCCGACGGACTCGCCACCGCCGTCGGCAATGCACGGCTGATCGATTCGGTTCAGTCGCTCGCAGCCCGGCTGCACGCGGTCCAGGCGCTGGCGGCACGCATCAACGGCCTGACGGACCTCAACGAGATCGGCGAGGCCATCGTTGCCGAAGTCGGATCGCTCATTCCGTTCGACACCGTTCGGGTCTACCGCGTGGACGCAGAGACGAACATGTGCGAACCGATCGCCTTCCGGGGCGTGTTCATGGGCAGCACCGCCCCGACTGACGACATGCTGCGTTGCCCGATCGGGACCGGTCTGACCGGATGGGTGGCCGAACACGGCCAGTCCGCCCTCATCGGCGACGCACAGTCCGATGAGCGGAGCGTGATCGTCGGTAGCCCCGCTGGACCCGAGCCCATGCTGGTCGTGCCGATGTCGCTCGAGGGAAGGGTGCACGGCGTGATCGTCCTCTCCCGGCTGGGTCACAACCTCTTTGACGCTGACGACGAAAGTACGCTGACGATCTTTGCCGGCTACGCCGCCCAGGCCATCGTCAACGCTCGGCGGCTCGAGCAGCTCCACGAGCAGCGGCTTGAGATGGAGCATCAGTTGGCGGGCCAGCAACGGCTGATCGCCGTCAACGAACGGCTCCTGTCCACCCTGGATGCCTCGAGCGTCCTCGAGCTGGTGGCCGATTCGCTCAAGGCCGTCGTGGACTACGACTCATTGACGATCTACCGCGTCGACCTCACCCGCAACGTTCGGCAGGCCGTGATCGCCCGTGACCAGTTCGCCGACGAGATTCTCGAGTACGCCGGACCGCTCGGCACGGGGATCACTGGCTGGGCGGTCGAACATCGTGAGGCTGTGCTCGCCAACGACGCCATCAGCGATCCGCGCGTGGTTCAGATCCCGGGCACGCCCATCGAGCCGGAATCGCTCATCGTGGTGCCGTTGATCGTCTTCGACGAGGTCCTCGGGACGTTGAATGTCTCCCGGATCGGGGAGGGGCTGTTCTTTACCGCGAACGAGTTTGAGCTGACCAAGCTCTTCGCGGCCCAGGCCGCAATCGCCCTGCGCAATGCGGACACCCACGGAGAGATCAAGGTCCAGGCGGAGCAGGACGCGCTGACCGGCCTCCGGAACCATGGTTCGTTCCAACGCGAGATGGCACTGGCCATCGAGGACATGAGGGCACAGCCGCTGGCGCTTCTGATGATGGACCTCGATCGCTTCAAGGCCTACAACGACGCGCTCGGGCACCCGGCTGGCGATGAGCTGCTCGTGGCCGTCTCGCGAGCCATCGAAGCGGCGATCCGATCCGGGGACACGGCCTACCGGTACGGCGGCGATGAGTTCGTGGTCATCCTCCGCCACGCTGATCGAGTCGGCGCCGAAGAGGTGGCACAGCGCATCAAGGCAGCAATCGATGGCCTCCACGACGAGCGGTCAGGTCCCCTGGTTTCGATCAGCGTCGGGCTTGCCTGCCTTCCGGACGATGGATCGACGAAGGACGAGCTCATCGAGGCCGCCGATTCGGCGATGTACGTGATGAAGGGAAGCCGGAGTCCATCGGTCCAGCGAGACCCACTCGCCGCGGCGCTGGACGAGACCGCCGGCGCGCTGCTACGTGGCGGGTCGACGACTGACCTCCTCAACTCTATCCTCGGGCGGGCGGGGAAGCTGCTTGGGACGAGCCACGCCTACCTGTCAATCGTGGAACCGACGGGCACGCACCTGGAGATGCGGGCCGGGCTCGGCCTGTACGAGCGACATGTCGGCCAGTCAATGTCAATCGATATAGGGGTGGCCGGGGTGGTGACCCGGACAGGCCGTCCCTTCAGGGTGGACGACTACGCGGCCTTCGAACATCGCGCGCCGCAGATGGGTGACGCGCTGATCGGGGCCGTGGTCGGGGTCCCCCTGATGGCCCGCGGCGGCGTCATGGGCATGATCGGCGTCGCGTCAGGATCAACGCAGCGAACGTGGGGCGAGCCTGACGTCCACGCCTTGCGCCGATTTGGCCAGCTGGCCTCGATCGCCCTTGAGAATGCGCGGCTGCAGGAAGCGGCCCTGCGCGGACCGACGGATCCGGTTACAGGGCTCCCGACACGCGAGCGACTGGTGGACGCGGTCGATGGCGCTCTCCGCACGCGAATGCGGGAAGGCGGTGCGGCCCCGTTCTCGGTGCTCCTCCTTGACATCGATCGGTTCAAGGTCATCAACGAAGGCCTGGGTCACGAGGCCGGGGACCAGGTGCTCGCAGAGGTCGGTCGACGCATCGCCACGGTCCTCGGCCCGATGGACCTCGTCGCACGGTTCGGCGGGGACGAGTTCGGGATCCTCCTCGGAGGGGCTGATGAGACACGGGCATCCCTGGTTGCGGACGCCGTGCTGGCCAACCTCAGGGCGCCGATGGACCTGGATGGTCGGCTCTGGTTCATCTCGGCGAGTGTCGGTTTTGTTGTCAGCCGGCCTGGGCACTCCACGGCAGGCAGTGTGCTCCGCGAGGCCGTTGTCGCACTCGTCCAGGCCCAGGCAGAATCGACGACCCGGATCGGACGGTTCGACGAAGTGAACAGCCAGCCGGCCCTCGAGCGCTTCAGCCTGGAGACGGAGCTCCGGGCGGCAATCGAACGCGATGAACTCGTCGTCGATTACCAGCCGATCGTGGATCTCCAGACCGAGCGCATCACGGGCTTCGAGGCGCTCGTGCGCTGGCAGCACCCGACACGTGGCCTGATTCCACCTCTGGCGTTCATTCCACTGGCCGAGGAGGCCAACCTCATCATCCCGCTCGGAGCCGTCGTCCTGGGCAAGGCCTGTCGCCAGATTCGGGCCTGGCGCGACCGCTGGCCGACGGAGGACCTCGTGATGAGCGTCAACCTGTCGCCACACCAGTTCGCCGATCCGCATCTCGTGGCGTCGATCGCACAGACCCTCGCCGAGACAGGGCTCGAGTCATCAGCACTCGAGCTCGAGATCACGGAGACGGCGGTCATGGATCGATCGGCTGCTGGAGTCCAGGCCCTGTCCGACCTGCGCGGACTCGGTGTCCGCCTCGTTCTCGACGACTTCGGCACCGGGTACTCATCCCTCGCCCACCTGCGCTATCTTCCGCTCGACACCATGAAGGTCGATCGGCTATTCGTGACCGATCTGGATGACGACGATCCGAATGTCGCCATCGTGCAGGCGGTCCTGTCGCTGGCCCATGGTCTCGGACTCACCGTCGTCGCCGAGGGCATCGAACGGGCCGAGCAGGCGGCTCGCCTGCGGGAACTCGGCTGCGATCTCGGGCAGGGCTACTTCTGGTCCAAGCCGGTGAACGCGGCGCAGATTGAGCAGCTGATGGCCAGGGCCATCGCCTAGCGGCGGTTGCCGAGCAACCGGAGCAGGAACAGGAACAGGTTGACGAAGTCCAGGTAGAGCGACAGCGCTCCCAGTACGGCGGCCTTCTCCACTGAACCCGTCTGGACAACCAGTGCTCCTGACGCGATCCGTTGCGTGTCGTACGCCGTCAGGGCCGTGAAGAGGACGACGCCGATGAGCGAGATGATCCAGCTCAGGGTCCCGCTGGCAAAGAAGACGTTGAGCAGCGAGGCCACGATCAGGCCGATCAGGCCGATCATCAGGGTCCCGCCCATGCCAGCCAGCGAACGCTTGGTGACGAAACCGTACAGACCAGCCGCCCCGAACATCGCAGACGCGGAGAGGAACGCGGTGGTGACCGATTCGCCCGTGTAGAGGGACACGATCACGGCCATCGTGAAGCCGAGGGTGGCCGCATAGACGAAGAACAAACCGAGGGCAAGCGTGGCGCTCATACGACGAATGCCGAGCCCGATCGCCCAGACCAGCGCCAGCTGGCCGATGAAGATCGGCAGGAGCAGGTCTCCCGTGCGCGCCAGGACCTGATCGCTGGTGCCGACGACGAACGCGACGCCGGCGGTGACCAGCAGGCCGGCGAACATCCAGAGGAACGCCTGGCTGAGGAGGGCGGTGGCGACGGCCGGGGTGGGCCGTGCCGCGGTGGGTGCCGATTGCAGGCTGGAGAAGTTCATTGGCGACCTCCGGTTCGGGAACGCTGAGACGAACTGCCTGACGACGCACGGGTTGGATGGTCCGGCGGAGCCGCGCCGGCCACGATATCCCTGGCGGCGGGACCCCGCAATGTCGCGATGTTTGCCGGCGTTGCAACGCGGGACTCGGCCTGCTCGGCGCACCGAGCAAGAACCCAGATCAGGTCTGCAAGTCGATTGAGGTAGGGCACCAGGAACTCACCGGGCACGAGACCATCGTGGCGGAGCGTCACGGCCCGTCGCTCGGCACGGCGAAGGATGGTCCTGGCAAGCTCCAACGCCGCGCTCGTCTGCGTTTCCCCGGGGACGACGAATTCAGTGGGCATCTGGATGGAGGCTTCGGTCTCCACGAGGATGCGCTCGACCCCGGCGACCATCTCGGCAGAGGTGCGCGTGCGCCCGTCCTTGAGGCGATCCCAGGCGGCGGGGTTCGTTGCCAGCTCGGCACCCACCACGAAAAGCTCGCGCTGAAACCTCAGAATGAGCTCACCCAGCCCCTCGAGACCGGCACCAGTGGTGCCCGGGGCAGCTCCCGTGGTGCCCGGGGCAGCTCCCGTCGTGCCCGGGGCAGCTCCCGTCGTGCCCGGGTTGGCGCCGGCGGCGCCCACGGCACCGATGCTCGCCCTGGCGAGCCCGAGCGCGGCGATGGCCTCGTCGACCGTCCCGTAAGCCTCTGCGCGCGGGTCGTCCTTTGAGATCCGCTCGCCCCCAAAGAGAAGGCCCGTCGTCCCGTCGTCGCCACGCGTGGTTGCCACGACCGAATCAAGCGGTGACCGCCGGCTCACCACATGAGGCCTGCGTCGCGGGGATCCCACCGCTCGGCAAGCAACGTCACCTTGACGGGGTGGTCCACCACAGATTCGGCCTGCTCCTTGACCTGCGCGATCATCGACCCAGCGTACGGGCAGAATGGGGTGGTGAGGATCATCTTGACCTCGGTCTCATCCGTCCCGAGGATGACCTGCTTGATCAACGCGAGTTCAACGACGTTCATCCCGATCTCAGGATCGACCACGGCCCGCAGCGCGTCGAGGATCGCAAGCTCGGTCGCCCGGCGTTCCGCGTCGAACACGGGTGCGGGTGAAGCCGACGCGGTCGGATCGGCTTGTGGGGTTGTCGTCGGATTGGATGTGTCGGTCATGCGGGGCGCTCCGTGCTGGTGGCAGAGCGTATCACCAGATCGGTTCGGAACCCCCGCAGCCGCCCGCGCCGGTGACGCGAGAATGGACGCGCGGCACTGCATCGAGGGACATCCATGTCACGCGGGGCTCCGCTGCCGGCGCGGGCGGCGCGGTCGCCGGGGGTCGGGCGGCGGTCAGGCGCGGGCTTCCACCACGATACCTGGGGCCACGTACTGATCCGGCAGACCGGCGGCTTCGAGTGCCGTGAAACCCGGCCCGACAAGGGAACCATCCGACTCGAAGAACTCGAGGTATTGATCGCGATGGTCAGCGGCGAAGGAGTAGGCGGCCGCGACGCCCATCCGCTTGAGCTCCGGGTGATCCTTGATGAGTTCCGTGAGCCCGTAACCATTTCGCCGCAGCTCGAGCAACTGGCGGACCGTGAGCCGCGAGCCATAGCAGAACGGTTCCCCGTTCATGACCAAGGGGTCTTGGTGGACCCATTTGATGGTCATCTCAGGCGCCCTTGTAGATGAAGGCGATGAAGGTATTCCGCTTTCTGGCGTCGCCACCGAGGCGCCTGTGCCACTTCAGTGCCGCCACTGATGCGTCGATTGCGGCATCGACCGCGGGCCGGGCATCCGGGCTGACCACGGTCGCCGCGCCTGAGCGCAGGCCCTCAAGAAGCGCGATCACGTCGTCCATCGGAACGAGACGCTTGCGGTAGCGCGGCGCGAGATGCTCGGCCAGCATGCTCAGCGCCTTCGGGTCCGCACTCGCGACCGATGTAGCGAGCCTGTCGGCGAGGGCCTCGGCATCGGCAAGGAGTTCGCGCAGGGCCTGATCGGCGTAGCGCTCACGGAACGTCGGATCGTTCGCGACGGCAGTTTCGAGCGATCGTGCGGCGAGTCGTGAACCGGCCGCGCGGATCGCAGCAGCGTCCGACGGATGGCCGGCGGCCAGGTCGCGAGGCGGTAGACCGAGGGATGGGTGGCTCACGGGTCTGAAGTCTATCGTGAGACCCGGTCCCCCGTCCGCCATCGGGGAGCCTCCCGTACGATGACGGCATGCCAGATAACCCTGGTCGAAATCAGCCCGGCGAGCGATCAAGACGCGTTGGCCACGCCTCGACGGCACCCGTCAGCGAAGGACGACAGCCGAGCCCGGAGACGACGGCGCCAGCGCGTGGGCCGATCGTGGCGGCATTCGTGGTCGGGATCGGCGGGGCAGCCGTCCTGGCCCTCATCCTGGCGATCTTTACGTCGACCGGCGGGACCTTCGCGATCAGCGCCGCGTGCGGCATCTCCATCGGGCTCCTCGTCTCGATGAACGCCGTACCGAAAACTGCTCGCAGCTCGGGGGGCGTCGCGCCGATGTCCCGGGATCGAGCAGTTCGGCTGGCGATCGGGATCGCGATCGGCATGGTCCTCCTGGCCGCGTCCGCAACCTGGCTCATCGCACGCCTTGAGGGCGGGGTGCTCGACCCGTTCAATTACCTCTGGACGACCTTTGGCTTCGGTCTCCCGGCGCAGGCGATCGTGGCCGTTCTCGGTGCGGCCTGGGGCAGTTCTGCCGGCCCCATCCGGTGGCGGTCGTGAGCGCTGGCCCCGATGACACGGCACTGGATCTGGACTTCCGGCGACCAACCGAGGACGACTACGCCGCTGTTGCCCTCGTCGTGGACTCCTGGTGGGATGGCCGAGTGGTCC
>JBDTQY010000251.1:0-4380 GCA_039931955.1 Chloroflexota bacterium | reverse complement strand
GCGGGTTGAGGCACTCCTCGATCGTGGTCCAGATGGAGAACGACGGCGCGAAGTCGTAGCCGTCGACCACGAGATTGGCCCCGTCCCGAATGCCGACCTCATCGATCTCCGAGAAGAGCTGGTCCGCCGCGTATCGGGCGAAGACGTCCGATAGACCGGGTTCGACGCCCATCCCCACGAGGGCCAGCCGCCCGGCAGACTCCCACGCAGCCGCCTGCTCGAACTGGTCGTCCCCGAGCTTCAGGCCGGTGACCTCGTGCGGCCGTTCCGGGTGGGGCCGGGAGAGGGACATCGCCATGTCCAGGTAGTCCGCACCCGCCGCCGCGCAGCCATTGAAGATCGGCATCACGAATCGTGGATCCACTGCGTTCAGGACATGCGTGATGCCGTGGTCGCGGATGAGCGTCGCGACCGCGTTGACATCCGAGGCATCCACCCGGGCCGCCGAGACGCGCGGGTCGGCCACCCTGGCAACGACTGTCTCAGCGCGTGCGATGTCGTAATCGGCGATGACGATGTGCTCGAAGAACGAGCGGCGCAGTGCGATCGGGACGAAGGCACTCCCGACGCCGCCGGCACCGATGACGAGGATTCGCATGGTTGGTGTCCCCTGTTTCGATGAGTCGGACGCGGCATCAAGTGTCGCGCAATCCGTGTCGGAACGCGGAGTCGGGGCTCAGCCGAACGCGACCGTGACGCCAGCCGCCATCGCTGCCCTGGCCAGCGCGACATCCCGGGTCGCGAGCTCGCCATCGACCTCGATCGCCAGCGACAGGTAAGCGGCGTCATACACCGTCAGGCCATGTCTGGCGGCCAGCTCGATCGCCTCGCGCGCGCCTTGAGCGCCCCGATCAGCGGTCTCGAGCCCCGCGGCCTCGAGACCATCGAGGCGGAGTGCCACATCGGACGCCGGCAGTTTCTGCCCGCGCAACAGCGCATTTGCAACTTCGAGCCAGAACAGGGCCGGAGCCAGGATCAGGCGATCCTGATCGATCCACGATTCCCATGCGGATCTGATGCCCGGGGTGCCATCCAGGACGAGCTCCACGGCGATCGAGGCATCGACCACCACCGGCGGCAGCGGCGCCAGAAAGGTCATGCCCGGTGGCCGCTGTCGCGCTCGGCGCGCACCTGGGCTACGACATCGATCGGAGTGCCCGAACGTCGCAGGTGGGCGGCGCGAACGATCGACCCGAGCGCCGCGTGGCGGCGCTGGCGAGCAGCTGCGGGATCGAGGGCCGCCAGATCTGCGAGGGGAACGATCGCGGCGATCGGTTGGCCGGCTCGCTCGACCACGATCCGCTCACCGGCGGCTGCCTCATCGATAACCTGCCCGAACTTTGCTCGAACCTCGAGGGCGCTCATGACTCTCATGGCACCATGATAGCACCAGTATAGCTACGTCCAGGACGGGAGGCGGGTACGATGCGGCGATGACAGGCAGCCTCCGCGTGGATCGGACGGGCCCGGGCGGCGCGATCGCTCGCGTGACCCTTGCGCGACCGGCAGCCCATAACGCCTTCGATGCGTCCGTCATCGCAGAGCTGGCGGCGGCATTTGCGGCGCTTGCGCGCGAGGCTCCAACGGCGCTCCGGGCCGTGATCCTGGCCGGCGAGGGACCGTCCTTCTGCGCGGGCGCCGATATCAACTGGATGCGGGCGGCAATGCAGCTGGATGTGGAAGGCAACGAGCAGGACGCGATGGCGATGGCAGACATGTTCGAGACGATCGACACGTGCCCCGTCCCCGTGATTGCCCGTGTCCAGGGCGCTGCGTTGGGTGGTGGCATGGGGTTGTGCGCCGTGTCCGACCTCGTTATCGCCGAATCCGGTGCCAAGTTCGGGTTCACTGAGACGCGACTGGGGATCCTGCCCGCCGTCATCGCGCCGTTCGTGATCGCCAAGATCGGGGAGTCGAATGCCCGGGCTTTGTTCCCCGGGGGTCGGCGGTTCGATGCGCTGCGGGCGCAGCGGATCGGGCTCGTGCACGAGATCGTCGAGGGCGATGCGGCGCTCGACGGTGCCGTTGACACGGCAGTGGCAGACATCCTCGCGGCTGGGCCGACGGCGACCCGGGGCGCGAAGTCGATCGTTCGGGAAGTTCGCGGGCTCGGCCACGGCTCATCCAAGTGGCACACGGCCCGGGTCATCGCCCGACAGCGGACGAGCGCCGAGGCCCAGGAGGGCTTTGCCGCGTTCTCGGAGAAGCGCCGGCCGGCCTGGACTCCCGACGAGTCTGGCTGAGCGTCTGCTTGGTTCAGGCGTCGGTTGCGGGCCCGGAGGATCAGCCCGGTTCGCTGACCTCGGACTCGACGAATACGGCGACCTCGTCCAGCGACTTGCGCCGGAGATCCGGGACTTCGGCATCATCGGCCGGGTAGCCGACGGGAAGTAGCACGAACGGCCGCTCGTTGGCCGGGCGTCCCAGGATCTCGCGCAGGAATCCCATCGGCGACGGCGTGTGCGTCAAGGTCGCCAGGCCCATCTGGTGGATCGCCGTGATGAACATCCCACAGGCGATCCCGACGCTCTCCCGCGCGTAGTAGTGCTTCTTCGTCGTCCCGTCGGCTAACGTGCCGTGGATCTGTTCGAAGAGGACCACGATCCACGGCACGACATCCAGGAAGTCCTTGTGCCAATCCGTCCCGATCGACTCCAACGCCGCCCGCCACTCCGCCGGCATCCGGCCACCCTCGTAACTCTCGCGCTCCTCGGCTTCCGCAGCGAGGCGGATGCGGTGCTTGATCTTGGGATCGCCGATGGCCACGAAGGTCCAGGGTTGCTGATGGGCGCCCGACGGCGCCGTAGACGCCGCCCGGATCGCCAGTTCGATGGCCTCTCGCGGCACGGGATCCGCCGAGAACATCCGGACGCTGCGCCGGGTATCTATCTCGCGGTAGTTCGCGTCCGCACGAGCCAGCACCTCGGAGGCCGGGGGCCTGGGCGGTCGGTACGGGATGAATCGGGGCATTCGGGCATTGTACTGTGCGACAATCGCGACACATTGGCCGATCTTGAGCTCAGCCCCAGCGAAGTCGCACGTCGCATCGGGACCACCACGCGGACGGTCCAGCGGTGGGTCGCTGCCGGAACCCTGCCTGCCAGGCGAGTGGGGACCCGCTGGCGTGTCGCGTCTGTCGCGTTAGACGCGTTCACGATGGCAGGGGCGCCGGATCCGCCCGCGCACGGGGGCACCGACTCCGCACGATCGGCGACGGGTCAGGGCCCCGGTGCGTGGACCACGGTGCCAATCCGACACGTCTTCGTGGCGAATCGCGGCGAGATCGCGCGGAGGATCGGCCGAACGTGCGAGCGGCTCTCGCTCCGATGCACCGTGCCCTCGACGACGGGCCCCGATGCCCTCGATCTACTTGATATTGCCGGCGTCGTTCGTGCCGCGCGGCAGGCTGGAGCCGATGCCGTGCACCCCGGTTTCGGTTTCCTCGCCGAGAACGCGTCCTTCGCCCGGGCCGTGATTGACGCCGGCCTCGCTTGGATCGGCCCGCCGCCATCCGCGATCCGGGCCATGGGCGACAAGGCAGCCGCGCGCCAGTTGGCACGGTCGCTTGGCATTCCCGTGGTGCCGGGGTACGACGACCCGAATCAGTACGACTCCGCCTTCCGCCGCGCTGCACTGCAAATCGGACTCCCGATCCTGGTCAAGCCCGCAGCTGGCGGCGGGGGCAAGGGCATGCGCATCGTGCGGGATCCGGGGGCCCTGCTGGAAGCGTTCGCTTCATCCCGCCGCGAAGCGCGGTCCGCGTTCGGCAACGACCGCCTGATCCTCGAGAAGTTGATCGAGGGCCCGCGCCACGTCGAGGTCCAGGTCCTGTTCGACTCGCACGGCTCGGGCGTGCATCTCGGCGAGCGCGACTGCTCGCTCCAGCGGCGGCACCAGAAGATCCTGGAGGAGAGCCCCTCGCCCGCGGTGGATGAAGGACTCAGGACACGGCTCGGCGACTACGCGCTGGCGCTGGGCAGAGCCGTCCGCTACGAGGGGGCCGGGACCTGCGAATTCCTGCTCACGAACGGTGGCGAAGTCCACTTCCTCGAGATGAATACGCGCCTCCAGGTCGAACATCCCGTCACCGAGCTGATCACCGGGCGGGACCTGGTCGAGGATCAGATCCGGATCGCAGCGGGACAGCCCCTCGGCGTCACCCAGGCGGAGGCGGACACGGCGCGCTCGGTCGGGGGCCACGCCGTCGAGGTGCGCCTGTATGCCGAGGACGCGGAGGCCGGCTTCCTCCCGGCGACGGGTCGCGTGGAGGGACTGCGCTGGCCCGTCGGCGAGGGTATCCGGGTCGATGCGGGGATCGACGAAGGAGACGAGGTCACCGGACGATTCGATCCGATGCTGGCCAAGGTCATCGCCCGCGGG
>JBDTQY010000250.1:0-5827 GCA_039931955.1 Chloroflexota bacterium | reverse complement strand
GATCTCCCAGCTGATCAGCGGGTCCAGGTTGCCGGTCGGCTCGTCGGCGATGACGAGGCGCGGATCATGGACGAGGGCCCGGGCTATAGCCGTACGCTGCTGCTCGCCACCAGAGAGCTGTCGCGGGAACTGGTCGGCCTGGGGTCCGAGCCCGACCACCCGCAGTGCCCGTTCGACGGCCGGCTGGATGCGGCCGCGGGGTGTGCCCGTGACTTCGAGCGCAAAGGCGATGTTCTCGCGGACAGTCTTGTTCGGCAGCAGCTTGAAGTCCTGGAACACGACGCCGATCTTCCGTCGCACGCGCGGTACCTTGCGACGCGGTAGTCGGGCCAGATCGTCCCCGTCGAGGATCACCTCGCCATGGGTCGCCAGCTCGTCCCGGATGATGAGCTTCATCAGCGTCGACTTGCCGGCTCCGCTGGGGCCTACCAGGAACACGAAATCGCCCTCGGGAACGACCAGGTCCACATCCCGGAGCGCCTCTCGGCCGTTCGGATACCGCTTGGTGACGTCGTTGAGGACGAGGACTGACTTGCTCGACCGAGCGGGCCCGTCAGGTCCCTCGGCGGTTTCCTCCGTGCCTGCTGCGGTGGTCGTCAAGATCGTCTCCGCGGTGCTGCGCGGCGAACGTTCGAGTTTGGCCGCGACCTCGCGAGACTCCGAGCCGGGGGCACGTCGGAGGGAGCCACGTCGGGCCTGAGGCTACCACCGCCCCGCGCGAAGCGGCAACCGCGGCCGGACCGTGCGTTGCCCGCCAGCGCAAGGCCCCCCAGGCGTGACCATCCTGCGGTCGACCTATATCAGGCCCGGCGAGGTCGGGAGATAGCGACTGAAGTCCGTGGCGGGCTCCGTCCAGCATAGGAGCGCAGGGAAGCCCTCGATCCGAAGGCCACTCCGAACGAGCATCTCCAGGGTCGGGGCAGCCGACCCTGGCACCCACAGCGCGGACGCGCCCCTGGGCAGCACGGCATCGAGCAGGTGGGCGACGATGGGAGCCAGCAAGGCAGGTTCCAGCGCCGCCACGGGGCCAATCCGGCCAACCTCGGACGTGTAGCCGTAACCGACCAGCTCGCTCGAGGGACTGCGATAGGCGAGGCCGATTCGACCGGCCTGTCGCAGGTACGAATGATCCTCTGGATGGGCAAATCCGAGCACCTCGAGGTCGAGGGTCGCGAGCTCCCCCTCGAAGGGTCGGTCTCGCTCAGCCGGCGTCGAGGCGTCGAACGGAACGGCCACGATCCCCGGCGGTAGAGACGGCAGCGGGTCCTGACGAATCGGACGACCAACGAGGTTGAACATCGGCAGGCGCGGCGTCATGCCGTGGGCCGCATACAGGCCATTCGAGGCGGGCTGGGCGGCGTCGGTCGTGACCGCCAGGGTCCTCGCCTGGCCGGGCGGGGGCAGGACGGCTTCAAGCAGCGCTCGTCCGACCCCGCTCCGCTGCTCCCGGGGGAGGACGAAGAGCATGGACAGGAACCACGCCGTATTGCGGAGCGTGGCCGCGGCAAACGCCACCACCTCCTCATCGCCGGATGACTCGTCTGTCCTGGTTCCCACCCAGAACCGGGCTGGGTCGGTCGCGAGGACGTGGGCATGAAGCTGGCGAAGGGTCGGGTTCTCGGCGGGGATCTCCACCTGTCCCAGCGGGATGAGGTAGTCGTTGAGGCCGCTCCGCCAGACGTTCTCGCAAGCGGGCAGATCAGCTTCGGTGGCCGGCCGGAGGGTCAGCCCGACGAGCGAGGTCACGCGGCCCGAATGGTTGACGTCAAGCGGACTCCTCGTCGCCCACGGCAACAGCGGGCCGTCCCGTCGCCAGGCGCTCCAGTTCGGCCTGCATGAACAGGTCAAGGTCGCCGTCGAGCACCGCGCCCGTGTTCGAGGTCTCGTGACCGCTCCGCAGGTCTTTCACCATCTGGTAGGGATGGAGGACATAGCTCCGGATCTGATTGCCCCAGCCGGCGGTCACGTGCTCCCCACGGAGCTGCTGCAGTTCCGCCTCGCGCTTCTCAAGTTCCAGCTCCAGCAGACGGGACTTGAGGACCCGGATGGCAAGTTCCTTGTTCTGTGTCGCCGACCGCTCGTTCTGGCAGGTCACCACGATGCCTGTTGGAACGTGGGTCAGCCGGATCGCGGACTCCGTCTTCTGGACATGCTGCCCGCCGGCCCCGGATGACCGGAACGTGTCCACCCGAATGTCGTCCCAGTTGAGCTCGATCTCCACGTCGTCGTCGGCCTCCGGCATGATCTCCACGAGGGCGAATGTCGTCTGGCGGCGCTTCTGGGCGTCATATGGGCTGATCCTGACGAGCCGATGCACACCGCGCTCCGCCCGTAGCCAGCCAAACGCGAAGCGGCCCGTCACGGTCACGGTTGCGCTCTTGATTCCGGCCTGCTCGCCCGCCGTCGAGTCGATCACCTCCGCCTTGAAGCGATGACGCTCGGCCCAGCGGAGATACATCCGGAGCAGCATGTCGGCCCAGTCGGTGGCCTCGGTGCCGCCCGCGCCCGCGGAGATGGTCAGGACTGCGTTCTTGGCGTCGTACTCGCCCCCGAACAGGAGCAGGGTCCGCTCCCGGGCGAAGACCCTCTCCAGGTCATCTGCCTCGCGCTGGACGTCGGCTTCCGTCTCTTCGTCCGGCGTGTCCTGGAGGAGGGCCAGCAGCTCGGAGAGATCATCGGCCCGCTTGCCGATCCCGCGCCATAGCGTGATCTCGTCGCGGAGGCCCTCGGCCTCCCGGAGCGTGGCCTGGGCCGACCGCTGGTCGTCCCAGAAATCCGGCTCACCGGCGAGACCATCGAGCGACGCTAGAAGGGCTTCCTTCGTCCCGAGGTCAAAGACGCCCCGAGGTCGACCGGATCCGCTCCACCAGATCCCTGATGGACGATGCGTCCATCAGTTTCGAACCTGGAGATCCTGAAGCAGGATCGGACGGAGCTCGATGAGTCGGAGGGCCGACTTGCTCCGGGCGACGACGGGGTTCACGCAGGGACAGTAGCCGTTGTGGGGACAGACACCGCAGTTGCCGTCGCAATCGAGGGCTGCGGCGTAACTGCAGTTCCGGCAATCGCGCTCGCAGGCGATCAGGTCAACGAAACTCGCTTCCTCGGCCTGCTTCACAAATCCCTCTCTCAACACACCATGGGCACGGCGGGCGGCGACGGGGGCGGCGGGGGTTGCCAGGCGGGACCGGGGTCCCGATACGCGGAATTTCCTCGGAGTATAGGTCCGTATCAGTAGATCGCCAAGAGGGAAGGTGAAGAATTCTCAGCCAGGAGCCATCGGCGCCCGGAGAAGTCCAGCCCGTTCGCCGGATTGCGTGGCCCGGGAGGCTGGATTGTCGGCTACGGCGCGCCCGGAGATCCCTCGCTGGCCTGGTGCGCGGCACCAATGAAGTAGACCGCCAGGGCCCCGAGTTCGTGCACGATCGCCTCCGCCCGACTTCCTGGATCGGCGTCAGCGGGGCCGGTCGCCGTCGGTGAGCCCCAGCCCCCGATCTGGAGATCCGTCGCGATCCGGAGAACCCGAAGCATGTGCGTCCGGTCGCTGACGAAGACGGCCGTGCGAATGCCTCGAGCCTGGAGTAGCGCGGCCACGCCCTCGAGGGACTCGAGTGTCGTGCGACCGGCGTCCTCGGACAGGATCGCCGCCGAAGGAACACCGCGCGAGATGGCCCATGCCCGGGCGGCCGACGCCTCCGTGGTCAGATCGCCCGTGGCCTTGCCGCCGGTGACGATCAGCAGCGGAGCGAAGCCGGCCCTGTAGAGGTCGACGGCGTGGCTGATGCGCGCCTCGAACACCGGAGATGGTCGCCCGTTGTACTGGGCCGCGCCGAGAACGACGATCGCGCCGGCGTGCCGACGCTCATCCGTGGAGCCCTGCTCCTGGATCCGGAAGGTGGCCCAGCCAGCGATGGCGCTGACGGCAAGGAGGACGGACAAGAGCACGCGGGGAGTGTTGGTCATGGCTCCTTACCGAAGCCGGCGAGTAGCCGCGATCCGCGTCAGCGGCCGTGGCACTTCTTGTACTTCACCCCCGAGCCGCACCAGCAGGCGTCGTTACGACCGATCTTCTCGCCGGTCGGCGTATAGCCGGGCCGTGCCTGTCGCCCGTCGCCGGGAACGATCGCCCGTGCGCCGAGTGCCCCTGCCGGGGGGACCGCCGCGCCGGCACCGAGCCGTGAGCCCGCGGCTCCGGGCGCGCGGGCGCTGATCTGTCCGGCGACGCCGGCTCCCGCGCCGGTTGCCCGCGCCGGTTGCCCGGGGCCCGTCATCGGGAAGACACCCGCCGGGGGCTGCGCCGGCTGGTGCGTGATGGTCACCCGGAAGATCGTGCTGGCGACCTGGTGGCGGATGAAGCCACCAAGCTCCTCGTACAGCCGGAAAGCCTCCTTGCGGAAAGCGTTCAGCGGGTCCTCCTGGGCGTAACCGCGAAGTCCGATGCCGCGGCGCATGTCGTCGAGTTCAGTGAGGTGCTCGACCCACAGCGAGTCGATTGTCCGGAGCAGGACGAAGCGCTCGACCATCGACCACTCCTCGCCAACCTCGGACTCCCGGGCGTCGAGCTTGTCGTTGACGATCTCGAGGAGGTGGCCCTCGGCCGATTCGGCCGCATGGAGGTCCCACAGGGCATCCTCGGAGATGTCCTCGGGGCCCACGCCCATCCGCTTGAGGGCTTCGATCAGGCCCTCCATGCCCCACTGCTCCGTCGACCCTGACAGGTGGGAGTGGACGAGGGTAGAGATCTCCTCATCGAGGAACGCTCGGACCGTATCCGTCAGGTCCTCGTTTCGAAGGACCTTGTCGCGCTCGGCGTAGATGGTCTCGCGCTGGCGGTTGATGACATCGTCGAACTCGACGACGCGCTTCCGGATGTCGAAGTTGAAGCCCTCGACGCGGCTCTGAGCGCTTTCAATGGTCTTTCCGACGATGCCGGACTCGATGTAGGTGTCGTCGTCCAGGCCCAGGCGCTCCATGATCGAGGTCACCCGATCGGATGCGAAGCGCTTCATCAGGTCGTCGTCCAGGGACAGGTAGAAGCGGGACGAGCCCGGATCGCCCTGACGTCCGGCGCGACCCCGTAGCTGGTTATCGATGCGCCGGCTGTCGTGGCGCTCCGTGCCGACGATGTGGAGGCCGCCGGCGGCGACGACCCGCAGGTGATCCTCGTCGCAGCTCTGTTTCGCCTCCGCAAAGGCCTCGTCGTAGGTGGCCTTGTCCACCTCGGCCGGGTTCAGGCCGCGTTGATGGAGCAGGTCCGAGGCCAGGCCCGCCGGGCTGCCGCCCAGCTGAATGTCCGTCCCGCGGCCGGCCATGTTGGTGGCGATGGTCACGGCACCCGTCCGTCCCGCCTGGGCCACCACCCCGGACTCACGCTCGTGGAACTTGGCGTTGAGCACCTCGTGCTTGATGCCTCGGCGCTTGAGGAGTTCGGCGAGACGCTCCGACGTTTCGACCGAGACCGTGCCGACGAGGACCGGTCGACCAAGTTCCTGCATCTCGGCGATCTCGTCGATGACCGCCCGGAACTTGCCGTCCTCATTGCGATAGACGAGGTCTGTTTCGTCCGTCCGGATCATCGGGCGATGGGTCGGGATCGCCACGACCTCGAGCTTGTAGATCTTGGAGAACTCCTCGGCCTCGGTCATGGCCGTGCCGGTCATGCCGGACAGCTTGTCGTATAGCCGGAAGTAGTTCTGGAAGGTGATCGTGGCAAGGGTCACGGACTCGCGCTGGACCCGGAGGCCCTCCTTCGCCTCGATCGCCTGGTGGAGTCCCTCGCTCCAGCGGCGGCCCGGCATCTGCCGTCCCGTGAACTCGTCGACGATGA
>JBDTQY010000249.1:0-6514 GCA_039931955.1 Chloroflexota bacterium | reverse complement strand
TGTGGAGGTCGCCCGACGGGTACGGGTACATCGTCAGGAGGTAGTAGCGGGGCCGCGACTCGTCGGCGAGATCGGTGCGGTGGAGGCCCAGCTCGTCCCAGCGCGCCTGCCAGCGCGGCTCAATCGAGGCGGGGTCATACCGCTCGATGTGGGTTCGCTCTGTCCGGCTGCCTGCCGGACCCGCGTCCGTTTCGGTCACGTTGCTGTCTCGCTCGATTCATGTATCGGAGCCCCGGAATGCGGGGATCCAGGTGGACCGGAGTTCCTCGCCCACAATCCCGGAACCGGGCTCACGGAACTGGTTACCCTCTTGCCATGGGCCAGCCAGGGGACCTCCGGGAACGGACTTCAGTATGACGCAAGCCACGCAGCATCGGAACGGCGAGCCGGATCTGGATGCCCGGGATCAGGCCATGCTGGCCGGGGATCACGGGCCGACCGTCGAGCTGGCAATGCGGCTCCTCGTGGCGGTCGCCCGTGCCGAGCGAGCGACGCACCTGATCGACGTCGCGTCGGCCCACATCGACGGCTGCCTCTTTCACGGGCAAGCCGGCCTCGACTTCGCGGAGCGGCTTGCGGCGGGTGGCGGCCTGGTGGTGATCCCGACGACCCTGAACGTTGCATCGCTGGATCTGCTTCATCCCGCGTTGTTTCGAGGGGACGATGAATCGCGACTTCTCGGCCGGCGCCTGATGGATGCGTATGTCTCGATGGGCTGCCAGCCGACGTGGACCTGCGCTCCGTACCAACTGCCGTCGCGGCCGGCGTTCGGAGAACACGTGGCCTGGGCGGAGTCGAACGCAATCGTCTTCGCCAACTCCGTCCTCGGAGCACGGACGGACCGCTACGGGGACTTCCTGGACATCTGCGCCGCGCTCACCGGCCGCGTGCCGTACGCCGGCCTCCACGTGGAGGAGCGTCGCCGGGCGACCGTCGTTCTGGATCTTGGCGGTATCCCGGACCAGCTCCTGGCAGAAGATGTGTTCTACCCCGTGTTGGGACATCTCGTGGGGTCGGTGGCGGTCGGTGCCGTACCGGTCCTCGTCGGCCTGCCGTCCGTTTCCGAGGACCGTATGAAGGCGCTCGGCGCGGCCGCCGCTTCGACCGGCGGCGTCGCTCTCTGCCACGTCGTCGGCACGACCCCGGAGGCTCCATCGCTCGAAGCCGCCCTCCAGGGCGGACGACCGGATCGAACCCTGAAGGTCCGGCCCGCACAGATCCGGGCGGCGCGCGATTCGCTCAGCACCACGACGGACGATCGGATCGACGCCGTCAGCGTCGGTACTCCGCACTTCTCGGTCGCGGAGTTCGGCGAGCTGGTCCGTCTTGTCGACGGCCTGGTCATTGCCCCCGGTGTTCGATTTCTCGCGTCCACGAGCCGTTCCGTCCTGGCCGAGATCACCGGCCGGGGCTGGGCAGAGGCGCTGGAAGCGGTCGGGATCGAGTTCGTCACCGACACCTGCACCTATGTCACCCCGATTCTTGACCCGGCCTGCCGGACGGTGATGACGGACTCGGCGAAGTGGGCCTACTACGCGCCGGGCAACATTGGGGTGGAGGTGGTTTTCGGAAGCCTCCGCGAATGTGTCTGGTCGGCCGCTGTCGGGCGGGTCGTCCGGGATCGCGAGCTGTGGCATGGCATTTAGGGGACGGGTCCTCGTCGCGGGGCGGGCGGAGGGCGTGGCACTGGTGCTCGATGCGCCGTTGAGCCTGTGGGGCGGCTTTGATCCGCGAACCGGCCGGATCATCGACCGCGCCCATCCGCAACTGGGAGCGCGGGCCGGTGGTCGGATCCTGGTCATGCCCGCCGGGCGTGGCTCAAGCTCGTCCAGCTCGGTCCTGGCGGAGGCGGTCCGGGCCGGGACGGCGCCGCGCGCGATCATCCTGGCGGTCGAGGATCCGATCCTGTTGATCGGCGCGCTCGTGGCTGGCGAACTCTACGGAGAGACGCCGCCGCTGCTCGTCGCGGGCCGGGCATTTCATCGGGCGGTTAGGACCGGGGACCGCGTGGCCATCGACCCGAACGGCCGGATCGCCGTCTTCCAGGATGGCGCCGCAAGCGGGTGAGGCGGGCCGCAAAGGGCCGATAAGCCGGGCCGGTGGGGGTTTGGTGGAGCTACGGGGACTCGAACCCCGGACCTTCTGAATGCCATTCAGACGCTCTTCCAGCTGAGCTATAGCCCCGCGCCGGAGCGGGAGTATAGCAGGAGGTCCAGACCCCTCAATGGCGGCGTGACGACCGCGGCGGCCCGCCGGCCAGGTGGCTCAGGGCGCGATCACGGGCGAGCCCAGAATCGCGGCGAAGATGACGATCCCGACGGATCTTCCCTCGCGCGTCGCCTGGAGGAAGAGCTGGACGATCGGCGAACTGGCGCGCGGCAGGAACACGACCGGCCCTGGATTCGCCGAGTCCACGGCCCAGCCGCCGAGACTGCAGTCATCAACGGGCTGGAACGATGCGCCTTCGACTGAGAGCGGCCCAACGAGGCCGCACATACCCCCCCAACTGGTGATGGTCCACCCGGGAATATCGACGACCAGCGGCGTTTCCGGTGAGGCGACCAGCGACGGCAGCGGCCCCACGATCAGCGGCTCGCAGGGTGCATATCCGGTTGAGCCGAATTCGAAGGACCACGACGCGCCGCAGGCACGTGCCTGTACCTCGAGCGAGTTGTCATTTGCCGCCGCGATGCGGACGACCGGGAGATCGGGAGCCGAGACGTCGAGCAACCAGAAGGCAATAACCGAGCGGTCGATCGAATACCGCATGGTCGCCGTGATGACGATGGATCCGATGGGCAGCCCCTGGAGGAGCCAGCGGTTTTGAGCGGCCTCGAACGGGTTGCTGGCGAGATTGTCGAGTGCTTCGATCCTGATCGCGGGTTGGTCAGTCCGACTGCTGCTCGCCACGTCGATCGTCCACGCCAGTGCGCAGGCATCACCGACACTCTGAATCTCGATGCGGTCGCCCAGCCGGACGGCGGTCGCCGGCGGCCCGACCGGTCCATCGGTGCCGGGAACGACCACTCCCGAAGCGCCGGTCGAGAGCGTCAGGCTCGGGAACCTGACCGACGAGAGCGTCGCGCACGCAGGCCCGTCGGGGGGTTCCGGGAAGGAGCCGGCGCTCCCGGAGCCGACGATCACGCGGAAGAAGCGCTCAGATGAGATGGGCTCCTCGGATCCGGTCGCCCTGGAGAAGACGATCACGATGCGCAACGTCCAGTCGCCGTCAGGCAGCGAACCGAGCTGCTGCAATGCCTGTGGTGGGTCCAGGGCGAAGTCCCTGAATGTGATCGGGAACGGGCCGGCGAGCCCTCCGCCCGTCGCCTGGTATTCGGCGATGACATAGCGGATGCAGCTGTTGTCCTCAGCCCGGAGGTTGAGGATGGAGCCCGACCCAAGGCGCAAGGTGCTGCTTTCATCGACTGCCGGCCAGCCGGCGCCTGGTTCGGGCGGAGCTGTTGGTTGCGCCTCCCGCTCAGCACCACGCATGCCTGGCGGGGGTATGTCCTCAGGCACCCCCGGCACGTCGCCCGGTATGAGCTGGATCTCGAACGGGCTGCCGACCGGTGCCCACGCGCAGTCGATGTCTGGGCCGCTGGTGGGCCCGCTATTCGGCGTCGGCGGCGCGCCCTCCGAGGATGACGGCTCAACCGTCCGTGGACCGGAACTCGCGGACGACGAAGGATCGACCGACGCGAACCCCAGGAGATCGTTGCCGGCCAGACCCAGGCCGACCGCCAACACGAGGACGGCGACCACGCCGACGACGGCCATCTGTGCTCGGTCGCGCCTTCGACGCGGACTCCCCAGCACCGACGTGACCGGTGCTTCCATTCGGTCCGGGTTCATTGGGCCACGACCCGGGCGAAGTAGGAGACCGAGAAGGACGTTCTCGCTTCGTTCGTTGCGGTCGTACTGATGTGCACGATCCAGTCCCCGGTCGGAAGGACGAAGACCGCGGGATCGGGAAGTGGGCGGCCGTCACTCGAGGCAGCCCCACCGAGCGACGCCTCGAAGGACAACCCGCCGGTGTGCGAAGTTGCGGCAGCCTCGGCGCTCCAGGAGACGATTTGCCAGCCCGCCAAATCGAAGTGAACCGGCTGATTGGCGGCGACCCGGAGGAACGCGAGGCCGGGCTCATACCCGATTCCATCACAGCCTTCGCTCGTCTGATAGCCGCTGCTCAACGTGACGGTGAGGCCGCACCCACCCTGCGCGCCGAAACGTGCCCCGTCGGGACCGATCAACGTCGCCTGCGGAATGGCGAAGTCCCTGGTCCTCAGTCGCCAGGATCGAACCACGTCGTCGGAGCCCGGGAAGTGCAGCGTCGCGATCAGAATGCGCTCGCCGAAGGGGACGACCTGCCACCGGTTCTGGGCCGCGACGTTCGGATCGTCCGTCGGGTTCTCGATGGAATCCACCACCCGGACGATCCCGGTGAGCGGATCCCCAAGGACGATTCTCCAGCTCGTGGCGCACGGGTTTCCGCCGACGACGATGAAGACCGGCTCGCCCAGCGGAGCCTCCACGATCGGCGGATCCTTCGGGCGGCCCACCGCTCCATTGACCCCTTGCTGACCGGCGAGCCCCGCGGCAACCGGGGTGTTCGGCCCGGGAACGGTTGTCCCGCACGGCACCGCGGGCGTGACCAGTGGCGTCGGAGCGGCTGAAGCCTCCGCCGCCAGGCTCGGGAACGGGCCATCGCCCGACAGGACCCGGAAGTAGGCCACCACGATCACCCCGGCAGGCCGCGACGGCTCCGCCCCGTCGAATTCAGCGATCAGTCGAATGACCCAATCCCCGGCGGACGGTGCGCCGAATTGACGGTCGGATGGCAATGTCGTCATGCCGTAGTCGAACGCTCCGGAAAGGCGGGGCTGCGGAAGCGTCCTGCTCGGCGCGAAGGCGAGCGTCGCGTTGCGCAGGCACGTGATGCGTTCGCTCGATACCTCCAGAATGTCGGATGGTCGGATAGCCAAGGCATGCGCTCGGGGCGGCAACATCCAATTCGGGTCGAGCTCCTGCGGCGCGCGATTTTCAATGGCCTGTCCGATCTGCCCCGGGACCAGGCGGTCTGTTCCGCGCGCGCCGAGGTTGAGGGTGGGAAAACCCAGAGGCTGGCAGGCGCCCACCGCGGCGGACGCGCTCGGTGACGCGAGCCCGCCTTCTCCGGACGGCGACGGCGACGGCCCCGGGTCCGAGGTCAGGTTGCCGAACGCGATCCCCGCGACCAGCACGACGAGCACGCCGACGGCGGCCAGCGCGCTCCGGTTAGGCCCGCGCCCGCGCCGCCCGCGCCGCCCGCCAGGCCCGCCGCGGGACCCAGTCCCACCGCCAAATTCAGACCCAGCGGCACGCGGGGGTTCCGTGGCCCAGGCCGGTGCCTCGAAAACCGGTGTCTCACCTTCGTCCAAATCACGCTGATCCTTCACCCACGCCTCCGCATGGACCCATCATGCCCGGGCCTCGATGGGCCGTCACTCACCCACGTAGACGTCCTGTGGTGGTCGGGCGTGTCACCATCGTCGCGATGACCAGCCCTCAGGATCTCGAGGTTCGCCAGGTGCGGCTGCCCGGCGGAGACCTTCGATACGGCCTCCGCCGATCCGCCAGGTCGCGAACCGCTCGCGTGACCATCGATCCGCGCCTCGGCGTGGTGGTCTCAGTCCCGCTCGCAACCCGGCGTGGCTGGGTTCATCCGGAGCGCGAAGTCGAGCGCTTCCTTGCCGAGCGCGAGCACTGGCTGCGACGCCACCTGGCCCGCCTTGATCGGAATCGTGCCGTCGTGGCCAACCGTGGCGGGATCACAGACGGCGCGGCGTTCCGCTTCCTTGGGGAGATGCATCGACTCCGAATCCTGGCTGCGCCGGATGGCACCCGCCGCTCGTCTGTCACTCGCCTCGGCGGCGACGATGAGGACGAGCTGCAGATCCTCCTGGCCAGCCGGGATCGCCGGGCGCCAGCAAACGTGCTGCGCGCCTGGCTGAAGGAGCGTGCAGCCCAGGCCATCGAGCGGGCCGTCGAGGCGCACGCGCCGGCCCTGTCCGTCGATCCGGTCAAGATCACGTTGCGCGACACGCGATCCCGCTGGGGGAGTGCGTCGCGAAAGGGCTCGCTGTCGCTCTCCTGGCGCCTCGTGCTCGCGCCGCCGGAGGCGCTGGAGACGGTGGTCCTCCACGAGCTGGCGCACCTTCGCGTGTTCGGACATGGCCCGCGCTTCTGGGCGCTCGTGGCGGATCGCCGGCCGGATCACGCGGACTGGCGTCGGTGGCTGCGAACCCACTCCCACGAACTCCACGCCGCACTTGGCGAGACGGACGCGCCGTCCTAGCGGGCTCGAGAGTTTCGGCGAGTCGGCCCCGTGAGCGGCGAGGAGCTGGCTGACGACTTGCCAGCGGATCGGCCGCGCGCTGACCGCTCAGGTTCCGTACACGGGAGGTGTGCTCACCATGAGCGTGGTGGGCCGGGGCGGAATCGAACCGCCACAGTCGAAGACGAGGGTTTTACAGAC
>JBDTQY010000248.1:0-1567 GCA_039931955.1 Chloroflexota bacterium | reverse complement strand
CTCATCGGCAAGGACGCCTTCCAGGAGATCGACATCAACGGCATCACCCTGCCGATGACCAAGCACAACTACCTCGTCCGCAATGCGGACGATCTGCCACGCGTCCTGGCGGAGGCGTTTCACATCGCGCGCACCGGTCGGCCGGGGCCCGTCCACGTGGACATCACCAAGGATGCCCTCCAGCAGGAGACGCGGGCCGAGCACCCGACCGAGGCCGACGTCATGGCCGGCCTGCCCGGGTTCCGCCCGAATATGGACGGAAACTATCGGCAACTCAAGACGGCCGCCGCCGAAATCTCCGCGGCAAAACGCCCGGTGATCCTGGCCGGTCACGGGATCCTCCACGCCGGCGCGGAGGGTGAACTCCTGGCCTTCGCCGAGAAGATGAGCATCCCGGTCGCCTGGACCCTGCTCGGGATCGGGGCGATGGACGAGGACCATCCGCTCGCCTACGGCTTCATGGGCATGCATGGCTGGAAACACGTAAACCGCGCGATCCAGTCGGCCGATCTCCTGATCGCGATCGGCATGCGCTTCGATGATCGGGTCACCGGCAACGTCAGGACCTATGCGCCCTATGCGCGCATCATTCACGTTGACATCGACCCCGCCGAAATCGGCAAGAACGTCGCGGTGGAGGTGCCGATCGTCGGTGACGCGAGGAGGGTCCTCGCGGCTCTCATGCCGATGGTCGACGAGACGACACGCGATGCCCGCGAGCCGTACCTCACCGAGCTGGCGGCCTGGAAGCACGACTCGACGACCTCGTCCTGGCACGGATCCGGCGCCTGGCGCGATGGGCTCCTGTCCGCGGACTACGTGGTCCAGCGCCTCGGGGAGTTGACGAATCACGAGGCGATCTACGTGGCGGATGTCGGCCAGAACCAGATGTGGCTCGCTCGCTACGCCGGATTCCGGCACCCGAACACCCACGTCAGCTCCGGCGGGCTCGGGACGATGGGCTACAGCGTCCCGGCGGCGATGGGTGCCGCCCTTGGTGTGCCCGACCGGGAGGTCTGGGCGATGGCTGGAGACGGTGGCTTCCAGATGACCAGCCAGGAGCTGATGACCCTCGTCCAGGATCGGATCCCGGTCAAGATCGCCCTCCTGGATAACAAGAAGCTGGGCATGATCCGGCAATGGCAGGAGATCGTCTACGCGGGCAACTACCACTCGGCGCAGTTGCTCGGGCCCGACTATCTGAAGCTGGCTGAGGCGTACGGCGTGCCTGCCATCAAGGCGTCGACGCCCGACGAGGTGGACGATGCGATCCGCTTCGCCCAGGGCGTGGATGGCCCCGCGCTCGTCTGGTTCGAGATCACCGGCGAGCAGAATGTCTTTCCGATGATGCCGGCCGGCAAGGGCCTGTCTGACCTCATCGAGACCTGGGGAGGGCCCGAGGAATGAGCGATCGCTCCAGCGGCCCCGCGCATTCGGCCCCACCGCCGCGGGCGTTGCCCGGCAGCGGCGACACGAAGATGCATCGACTCGTCGCGCTGGTGCTCGACAAGCCGGGCGTCCTGAACCGCGTGTCCAGCCTGATGCGCGCCCGCAACTTCAACATCGA
>JBDTQY010000247.1:0-15318 GCA_039931955.1 Chloroflexota bacterium | reverse complement strand
CCTCGACATAGGCGATCCCATCGGCGAGGGTGAAGGCGAGTTCCTGGGCGGCGGTGGCCCCGGCCTCGCGCATGTGATAGCCGCTGATGGAGATCGTGTTCCACTTCGGCAGTTCTCGAGCCCCGAACTCGAAGATGTCGGTCACCAGGCGCATCGAAGGGGCCGGCGGGTAGATCCACGTCCCGCGGGCGATGTACTCCTTGAGAATGTCGTTCTGGACGGTTCCCGACACGTCGGCCCGGGCGACGCCCTGTCGCTCTGCCGCTGCCACGTAGAGCGCCACCAGGGTGGCTGCCGTGGCATTGATCGTCATCGAGGTCGAGACCTGACCAAGTGGAATCTGATCGAAGAGGACCTCCATATCGACCAGGCTGGCGATCGGCACCCCTACCCGGCCGACCTCTCCCATGGCCTCCGGGGCATCAGAATCGAAGCCCATCTGCGTCGGGAGGTCGAAGGCGACCGACAACCCCGTCTGCCCCTGCTCCAGCAGGTAGCGGAACCTGGCGTTCGTCTCGGAAGCCGTGGCAAAGCCGGCGTATTGCCGCATCGTCCACAGACGGCTCCGATACATGGTCGGTTGAACGCCCCTCGTGAACGGGAATTCGCCGGGCCGCCCGAGGTCGCGGTCCTCATCGAGGCCGGCGACATCCGACGGCGTGTACAGGTCCCGGATCTCGAGCTCAGACGAGGTCGTGAAGTGCTGCCGGCGCTCGGGCGTGCCCCTGAGGGCACTCGCGCGGGATTCCCTCCTCCAGCGATCTCGCCCTGGGTCGTTGCCCTCGCTCATCGTGCTGGCTGCCAGCTCACGAGAGAGAAACCAGGAGGTCCCCGACCTCGATCTTGCTTCCCGATTCGACCGCAACACGATCGACCGCACCGGACCTCGGTGCCCGAATCTCGTTCTGCATCTTCATGGCCTCCACGACGATGAGCACCTGGCCGGCTTCAACGGTGTCGCCCTTGTTGGCCATGACACGCAGGACGACGCCCGGGATCATGGCACGGACGAGGGTCGGTCCGCTCTGCCCGGTGGTCCCCCGGCCGCGATGCGCCACCGCGCGCAACTCGGCCCTGACCGCGGACTCGACGTCCACGACGACCCGCCAGCCGTCCACGAGGATCTCTCGGCGACGAGATCCCGGCGACTCCGGTCCCGCCGGTCGCTCGGCGAGGAGACGAACACGGACCGCTTGGTGCTCCCCGCGCGCACCCCGCACGAGCAGTGCAGATTCGGTGTCCCGGTACTCCAACCGCAGACGTCGGGGAGACCCGTCGACGAGTACGTCGGATCTGAGGTCCTGGCTATCCGGCGTGCCTGGATCGGCCTCCGGACGGGCCGTGTTGGCGGCCAGACCACCGGGTTCGGCCCGGTCCATCACGACCGGCGCCTCCCCCGCCCATGCCGACTCGGGCGCCAGCGTGACCACGATGGCACTCCGTGATGGCGGGCGCTCGGCCAGTGCCGCGTCGCCTGGCACCGCGGGCCTCGCGACGCCAGAGCCGTCTTCGGCCGCTGGAACGGACGATTCGTCCGGCTCGAGCTGCGTGGTCACCGTGGCCATCGGTCCACTGCCTCCTCGAGTCCGGCCCGATGCCAGCCTCTCTCCGCGGGCCTGGTGCCGCCGCGCGGCGAGCCCCGGTCGGGTGCCCTCGACGCGTCCGGATTCATTCCCCGCGGCTCGCCATTGCCGCGCCCATCAAGGGCGGCCAGCCCTGCCGCCAGCTTCGCGAGGTCGGCGGCCCCGGCCCACGCCGCGGGACCATCCCAGTTCTCTCCGACCCAGGCCGTGGACAGGTCACCGTCCCGGAACGTCGTGGACCTGGCGACCTGGCGGTGGAACGGGAGCGTTGTCTGAACTCCGGCCACCTCGGTCTCATCCAGGGCGCGCCGCAGGCGCTCGATGGCAGCGTCCCGCGTTCCGGCATGAACCATGATCTTGGCGATAAGGTTGTCGTACTCGGCGGGAACCCTGTCGCCGGCAGCGATCGCTGTATCGACCCGAACGCCGGGACCACTGGGCATTGACCAGCGGGTGATACGGCCCGGTGTCGGGGCAAAATCACGACTGGGGTCCTCAGCGGTAAGGCGCACCTCGATGGCGTGGCTTCCAGGTTGCGAGGCCCGTCGGGCGGCTTCCATGGCCGCTCCCGACAGAGGGCGCCCCGCCGCGAGAAGAAACTGCTCTCGCACGATATCCAGGCCCGAGACCAACTCGGTGACCCCATGCTCGACCTGGAGCCTGGTGTTGACCTCGAGGAAGTAGAACGATCCATCCTCGGCACGAAGGAACTCTGCCGTGGCGGCGTTCCGGAGGCCGGCCACTTCGGCGACCTTCACAGCCATGCCGTGCAGCTCGCGGCGCTCCGTCTCCGTCAGACCGGGGGCCGGGGCCTCCTCGACGAGCTTCTGGTGGCGGCGCTGGAGCGAACAGTCGCGCTCCCCGATCGCCACGACCCGCCCGAATTGGTCACCGAGCAGTTGGACCTCGATGTGCCGGGCCCCGACGATCTCACGCTCCAGGTAGACGGATCCATCGCCGAATGCCGAGGCGGCCTCAGCCGAGCCAGACGCCAGGGCCGCCGAGAGTTCCTCGATCGTCGCGACGCGTCGCATGCCGCGGCCGCCGCCGCCAGCCGCGGCCTTCACGAGGAGCGGCAGCCCAACCTCGCGGGCTTCGGCGAGGATCTTCTCAAGCTCCTCCGGTCGTCCAATGGGAGCTGGTTCAAGCGTCCCCGGAACTGCGGCGACTCCAACGCTACGAGCGGCGCGGCGGGCATGGAGCTTGTCCCCCAGCGCGTCGATGACATCCGAAGGCGGGCCGACGAAAACAAGGCCGGCGTCCTCAATTGCCCTGGCAAACGCCGCACGCTCCGCCAGAAAGCCATAGCCGGGATGGACCGCCTGTGCTCCGTGATCCAGGGCCGCCCGAACAATCGCGTCGATGCGCAGATAGCTCTCGGCAGGACTGGCGGGTCCAATCCGAATGGCGTGGTCGGCGAGGCGGACGTGGCCTGCACCGACATCCGCATCACTGTAGATCGCAATCGCCTCCATGTTCATCTCATGGCAGGCGCGGATGATCCGGACGGCGATCTCACCGCGGTTGGCAACCAGGACGCGCTGGAACGGCGCCTCGCCGGCGTCTTTGTGCAAAGACACGGTCATCGTAAAGTCAGAGGGGGATGTTGCCATGCTTCTTCCGAGGATTGACGTCCTTCTTGTCAGCCAGCATCTCGAGCGCGCGAATCAGCCGCGGCCTCGTCTCGGATGGGCGGAAGACATCGTCAACGTAGCCGCGCGCGGCAGCAATGTACGGACTGGCGAATTCGTCTTCGTATTCCGCGACGAGGCGCTTTCGCTCGGCAACCGAATCGGCGGCACCTTCGATCTCGTCCTTGAAGATGATGTTCACCGCGCCCTCCGCGCCCATGACGGCGATTTCCGCTGTCGGCCAGGCGAAGTTCATGTCCCCGCGGACGTGCTTGCTGCTCATGACGTCGTACGCGCCCCCATAGGCCTTGCGGGTGATGACCGTGACCTTCGGGACCGTCGCCTCGCAATAGGCATACAGCAACTTCGCACCGTGCTTGATGATCCCGCCGTGCTCCTGCCCTACGCCGGGAAGGAAGCCCGGCACATCGACAAAGGTGACCAGTGGGACATTGAAGCAGTCGCAGGTCCGAACAAACCGGGCGGCCTTCATTGACGCGTCGATGTCCAGAGCGCCGGCGAGAACGGCGGGTTGCTGGGCGACGATCCCGACACTTCGGCCGCCGAGTCGAGCAAAGCCGATGAGGATATTCGGCGCCCAGTCTGGCTGAATCTCGAAGAAGTCCCCGTCGTCCGTGATGTGCGCGAGGACCTCGTGCATGTCGTACGGCTTGCTCGGATCCTCGGGAACGACCTCGTCGAGAATCTGGTCCATTCGATCTGCGGGGTCCGATGTCGGCATCAGCGCAGGCGCGCCGAGGTTGTTCTGGGGAAGGTGGCCGAGCAGTCGACGCACGGATTCGAGAGCCGTGCCCTCGTCCGGAGCAGCCAGATGCGCCACTCCACTCTTCGTCGTGTGGATCGTTGCCCCGCCGAGCTCCTCGGAGTCGACAATCTCGTGGGTGACCGCCTTCACGACACTTGGTCCCGTGACGAACATGTAGCTCGTCTGCTCGACCATCACGGTGAAATCCGTCATCGCGGGCGAGTAGACCGCCCCTCCGGCGCACGGTCCCATCACGACCGAGATCTGTGGCACGACGCCGGAAGCCAGGACGTTGCGCAAGAAGATGTCCGCATAGCCGCCAAGGGATACGACGCCATCCTGGATCCGGGCGCCCCCGGAATCGTTGATCCCGACGATGGGCGCGCCCACCTTCATGGCGAGGTCCATCACCTTGCAGATCTTCTCCGCGTACGCCTCCGACAAAGATCCGCCGAAGACCGTGAAGTCCTGACTGAATAGAAAGACGAGTCGGCCATCTATCGTGGCATGGCCAGTCACGACGCCGTCACCGAGGATCCGATGGTCTGCGGTCTTGAAGTCGGATGACCTGCTGGTGACGAAAGCGTCCAGTTCGACGAACGAATCCGCGTCAACGAGCAGATCAATCCGCTCGCGCGCCGTCAACTTGCCGGCCGCGTGCTGACGATCGATGCGGACTTGTCCTCCACCCAGGAGTGACTCGGCGCGCATCCGATCGAGTCGACTCAGACGTTCAGCATTCGTCGGCACTTGGAGCAACTCCTGTCCGCTGGCAGGTGCCTCGGCGCGGCGCGCGACGAAGCGACTGTCTTTGCGCAACGACACCCTTGGTTGACTGGGACAACGCCATTCTAGACCTGAAATGGCCGGACATCGCGGCCTTCGATCGATCCGATTTCTACTTCAGCGTCTGTCCCCGGACGCCGGCGAAGCCGGGTGACTAATCCACACTTCGGTGCACAAGTCGCCGATCCTGTGGATAAGTCACGGCCCGGTGCACGCTCCAGCTGGAGTAGGATCAGGACACGCCAGAGTCGATATCCGCCGCGACACTCGCGATACGCGACGACATCGACGGTCCACTCATCCCCCATCCGAGGTGCTACGCCGGTGACCAACGTGATCGCGATCGCCAACCAGAAGGGCGGCGTCGGCAAGACGACCACCGCGATCAATCTCGCCGGAGCACTTGCCGAGGAGAACTATCGCGTCCTGTGCGTCGACATGGACCCACAGGCGAACCTGACCGCGGGATTGGGAATCAACCTCAACACGATCGAACGATCGATGGCCGATGTGCTCGTCGGACGGGCGACGCTCGACCAGGTGATCCTCCCCACGGACACGGAGCGAATCGATGTCGTACCGGCGCACATCGATCTGGCTGCCACCGAAGGCGAACTCTTCACCATGCTCGGTCGCGAGGGCATCCTCCGTGACGCCATGAGCGGTCGGCTCAAGTCGCGCTACGACTATGCGCTGATCGACTGCCCGCCGAACCTGGGGTTGCTGACGGTCAATGGACTCGTCGCCGCGGATGGCGTGATCATTCCCGTGCAGACGCAGTTCTACGCGATGAAGGGCCTGACGAACCTCGTCAAGGTCATAAACACGATCCGTCTGAAGCTCAACCGCAAGCTCCGGATCATGGGCCTCCTGGCCACGTTCTACGACGGGCGCACCAACCTGGCCAAGGACATGCTCGATGAGTTGCGCGTGGTGGGCGACCATCACGTCTTCAATTCCATCATCCGAAATACCGTGAAGCTTGGAGAGGCGCCGCTTGTCGGCAAGCCGATCACCAGCTACGCCGGAAACACCGACGCGGCGCGCACGTATCGAGAGTTGGCACGGGAGGTCATCGAACTTGGCTAGAACGGACTTCCGAGCTACTGCCGCAAGGCGCCTGTCAGAAGAGCGCGAGCTCTCCCCCGCCATCCTCAGCCTGCTGTCGCCCGACCGAACTGGCCACACGTCCGGCGTCCGCATGATCCCGCTTGGACAGATCGCACCGAACCCGGAGCAACCGCGCCTCGCGTTTGTTGCCGAGGCCCTTGCCGAGCTGGCCGCCTCCATCCGCGAGCATGGGGTCCTCCAGCCAATTCTCGTTCGCCCGCGCGGCAACAACGAATACGAGCTGATTGCCGGCGAGCGACGCTGGCGTGCTTCGAAGGCCGCCGGGCTCGAGACGATCCCGGCCTTGGTCGAGGAATTGGACGACGACACGGCGCGTGAGATCTCGATCATCGAGAACCTGCAGCGCGAGGACCTGACCCCTCTCGATGAGGCGGCGATGTATGACCGCATGGTCAAGGTGCACGGCTACTCAGTCCGCAAACTTGCTCAGAAACTGGGCAAGGACAAAGGCTATCTGGAAAATCGGCTGCGGCTTGCAGAGGCACCGGACGATGTTCGCGAACTGGTGTCCTTGCGCAAAGACACGCTCTCGCATGCCTACGAACTAATGAAGGTCCAGGACCCCAAGAAGCGCAAGCGCCTGGGCCAGCAGGTGGCCCGCGGGGAGTTGACGCTGCTCAAGTTGCGGGAGCGGATCGAGGGTCGAAAGCCGCGCCAGGTTGCTGTCGTCGGGGCCATCGCCGACCACGACGAAGACTCCGAGGCCGTGACGACGGAAGCGGATGCCGCATGGACCGGCCGACGAGCCGCGGCCGAGCCGCTTCGTGATGACTCGCTGATCGTCGCGAAGCAGCAACTGGCTGAAGCGGTCGAAGGACTCGTGGATGTGCTTCGGGCCCCCGAAGTCGTCGCCACGATCGGCTCGGTGGATCGAGCGAACCTCGCAAAATACCTCACCATCGCCAAGCTCAAGTTGGAAAACGCCATCGCCTTGGTGCGGAGCGGCGAGGCGGAGTAGACGCCCCGGGGCGGGCATCGAACGCCCGGGTCTTCCCGTGTCAGGCCGCGGGCACGTGACACTCGGCTGAGAATCCGGAAGCCGGCGCTCTCGCGCCGGCTTCGTGTTTCGCGCACATGCTGCCCGGCGGCTTGCCGCACCGGGCTGGGATCAGTTGATCGTGGCGGCTCCGCCGTGAGCGTGACCGCTGGACTTCCCGTGAACCTTGGCCTTGGCGGCGGCGGAAGCGTCGGAGCCGTGGCTCTTGTCCGCGCCGTGGCTCTTGTCCGCACCGTGGTTCTTGTGGGCCCACTCCGAGACAAACGCTCCGTGGTTGCGATACCCATCCGGGGTCACCTGGTGGGCTGCCCAGCAGACCACGGCTCCGTGGTTCAGCAACGCGAGCGCCTCGGCATCGAGACCGCTGGGATCAACGAGGCAGTGGTCGGCACTGTCGCTTTTCTGGGGCTCATCGTTGGCGTCCGGGGCATCCGCGTCCGGGGCATCCGCGTCAGGGGCATCCACGTCCTCTTCGACCTCGGGCGTCGTGTTGCCCTCGTGGACAACGGGGACGACCTTTCCGGAGGCTTCGGTTCCGGTGTCCGTTCCGGCGCCCGTGGCACCCGGCTTGGCCGCGAAGGTGATCCCGGCGGTGAGGAGCAGTGCCACGAGCCCGATGAGCAGTGGTCGAAGGTGTCTGATCGTGCTGGTCAAGGTTGTATCCCCATATCTCGCGAGTAGTACATGAACGATAACGCAACCCCGAAGCCTGGCGTTAGGGGTACGTTCGTTCGGGCGCCGGGCCCGATGGCACCCCGGTCTGGCGCTCCCGGGCAACGATCAGGGCGCGGCGCTCGCCAGGGCGATGAACCATCCGGTCCCGAGCGTGGCGACACCGACCGCTTCGAGAGGCCATCCCATCCGCCACCGGGACCGCTCGCGCATCGCGGTCAGGCCCAGGCCACCGGTCACCGCAGCAATCCCGGACACCGTGAGGGCACCCTGGAGCGCTCCCCCACCCCGCGGGCCAATCGCAAGGAGCAGGAGGATCGTCACCATGAGCGTGAGTGCGTGCACCAGCCAGGCGCGTCGACGGCCGAGAGCCACGGCGATCGTCCGCCGCCCGAGGAACGTGTCGGCATCGACATCTACCAGGGCATTGCCGATCGCCAGGCCCACGCCGGCCAGCATCGCCAGAGGGACCAATCCGAGAACGCCGGGCGGTACATTTCCGGTCGCGCCAAGCCAGGCGAAGACCGGAACGAGGGGCAGGCCGATCGCGAGGGGCAGCCACGACGCCGCGGTTCTCGACAGTCGAAGATCGTAGATGACTCCGCAGCCCAAACCGAGAAGCCCGACCGCTGCGGTCCCGGGGCCCGATGGCAGGGCAAGGGCGACGCCAACGATCGCCGAGCCGACCACGACGAGCCGAGTGACGTCCATCGAGACGAGGCCGGCGGGGATTGGTTTGGGCGGCACTCGATCGATATCACGCGGCGCATCCACAAGGTCATTCAGGGCGCCGATCGCGAACTGGAATGCCGTCATCGCCAGGCCGAGGCGAACAGCCGCCAGGGTCGATCCGCCGGCCAGGAGAGCGATGACCACGACCGTCAAACCATTGAGCAGGGAAGGGAACGGGTGCGCGAGTCGGAGGCGCGCCGCGAGTGCCGCGCAGTGGTCAGGAAATGCCGGCCCGGGATCAGACGTAGACGAGCTCGTCGAAGTTCTCAACCAGGAACTCGATCAGGCGTTGTCGGGCATCGGCCGTGCGGGTTCGGAGACCCGGGACGAGCGCATACAACGAAATCGTAGGCACCATCAAGCGACCGTCGGCAGAGTGGCCAACCGTCGCGGGTGCACCACCACCTGATGCGAACACATGTTCGAATTCAGCTTCAGTCAGCCGGGTGGTGTCTCGAAACGCGGCAACGACCTTGACGACGCCGCGTCGCTTTGCCACATCGCGCATGAGCTCGGCGACCCACGAATCGATCTGCGCATCGGACTGCTCGCCCAGGCGGGCTCGATACTCCGTCGGATCGGCAGACAGGCCGCTGGCTACCAAGTAACTCCTCCTCGCGCGGGCGGTCTGACATCACGGTGCCTTCGGTTGAAGTATGCCAGAGGCGAAGCGTCCGCCGCGATGGTCCGTTGCCACGGGACGGCCGGGCGGCCTGCGGCGGTTCCGCTCCGGTACCTATAAGAGAGGCTGCCCAACAGCTGCCTCCACGGCTGTCTCATCTGCTGATTCCACCGCTGCCTCCGCGGCTGTTCTCGAACCCTCCGGCCAGTCGTTGAAGCGCTCCGTGAGCCAGCGTCCGAAACGGCCCGGTGGCGCCTGGTCAACAGCGTCGGCGACGAGGCCGCGGAGAGCGGTGGTCAGTTCCGCCGTCAGGGCCGTGATCGCCTCGCTCGTCGGCCGGCTCGAGGTCAGGATCGGGACCCCGATCCTGACCCGGAGTTCGCGTCGGAACCCGAGCCAGGAGAGGCCGTTGATGGCCACCGGCACAACGGGCACGCTCGATCGAAGGGCAAAGTAGGCCGCCCCCTCCTGGATCGGAAGAAGAGCCCGCTCCCCCACGTGAATTCGACCCTCACCGGCAATTGCCATGACACTGCCGGCATCAAAAATGGCCCTGACTCGTCGCGTCGTCTCGAGCAGGTCGTTCTTGCCTGGCTTGAAGGGCACCGCCGTCCCCGTCCAGTACATGAGGCGATTGCGTGATCCGGTCCGGAGGTCCTCTTCGCGAGGTCCGAACATGTAGAGACGGGGCTTGAGGGGCAGCGTCGCGAGGAGCAGGAACGGATCCATCCAGTTGAGGTGGTTGAAGCACAGGAGCGCCGGGCCACGCGGCAGCCGCTCAATCCCTTCAACCCGGAGACGGAACAGGACGCGCATCAGGAAACCGACGACCAGGCGTGCGATGTAGTAGCGGAGCTTGCGCCTCCAGTGCGCCAGGTCGGAGCGAGGCAGGCGGTGCTCGGCGTTTGTCATCCGCTCTGGTGACGCGCTGACACGTCACTCGTTACGGGAGTCCCGGTCGCCCCCGGGCGAAGCGTTCTGCGGATTCGTGACGGATCGAGATCTGCGAGTCGATCAAGAACCAGATCTGCGAGGCCATCGGCTCCTGCCTCCGGGGGGACACTGGCATTCGGCACCAGGACGACAGTCATGCCCGCGGACAAGCCGGATCGAATCCCGTTGATCGAATCCTCGACGACGATGCATGCCGACGGCGGTACGCCGAGTCGCCGTGCGGCCTCCAGGTAGACGTCGGGCGAGGGCTTGCCATGAGGGACCTCATCGGACGAGACGATGATCGGAACCACATCGAGGAGGCCCGTTGCCCGCAGGGCAGCATCGATGACGGCCCGGTGGGCCGATGAGGCGATTGCGACGGGCCAGTCGGCGGCGATCCTCCGGACTGCCTCGATTGCGTCCGGGATCTCAGGGGTGGCGCTCCTGTATCGATCCACCATTCGATGGACGATGTCGGCCGCGATCTCGGGCTCCATGTCGGGGCTGAGGCTTTTCCGCTCGCGCATGATCCGCGCCCAACCGGCCGAGTTCGCCCCCATCACCGCGTGACTATCCTCGACGGACCAGCTCAAGCCGAGTCCGACGGCCCATGCCACGCGTTCCTCGTGCCACCAGATCTCGGAATCGACGATCACGCCGTCAAGATCAAAGATGACTGCGGTCCCGGTGGTCACCGGCCGTTGGTCACTCGACGAGTCCATTGAGCCGAGCCTAGCATTCAGGGCGTGGCCATACTGGTCACGATTGTTGCCTGCCTGGAACCAGAGGTTTCCCGGTCATGAGAATCGATCGTCGGCTCCTCGGATGGGGTTCGCTGCTCATCATCGCCGGCCTCATCCCGCTGGCCGTTCGGGCTGGCGCAGTCCCGACGGGGTGGGTCGAGGGATGGCTGTCCCTCTGGCCACTCCTGCTGGTTGGCGCTGGGTTGGGTCTGCTCCTCCGCGGAACGCCCGTGCAGCCGGTTGGCGGCGTCGTGTCGGTCCTGACCGCGGGCGTGATGCTGGGCGGCATGCTCGCAACAGGCTTCCACGGCTTACCGACCTTCGGAGCCTGTGGATCGGGCGCGGCCGGACCGAGCTTCGTGGATCAGTCGGGCTCGATGCCCGATCCCGGGCGAATGACCGTCGAGTTCAACTGCGGGTCCCTGACGGTCGCGGCCACGGACGGCGCCAACTGGGTGATCTCCGGCCGCGCGCCGACCTCCCGTCAACCGATCGTTTCGGTGACCAGCGATGGCGTCAGCATCCGGCCGCCAGAGGACCCGGGCGTCGATCTCAGTGGAAAGGGGTCCAATTGGCGGATCGACGTTCCCCGAACACCGGTTGTTGGGCTGAGCTTGACGCTCAACGCCGGCGAAGGTGATGTTGATCTCTCCGGGGCACACCTCAGCTCGATCAACGCGACCGTCAACGCCGGGTCGCTGCGGTTGGATGCGAGTACCGCGGCGACTTCCGGATCTGTCAACGCGACCGTCAACGCCGGGTCGATGGACATTGGAATGCCGACGGGTTTCGAGGGAGCGAACCTGACCCTCAATGCCGGGGCGATGAAGTTCTGCGTTCCAGCCGGAACCCAGCTCCGTGTTCATTGGAGCGGAGGGCTTGCCGGCAACAACCTCGGGGCAGCAGGCCTGACGGAGGTCATCAGCGACCAATGGGTCACGCCCGGGGCAGGAAATTCCACCGTTGATGTTCGCGTGTCTGCCAACGCCGGCGCCTTCACCCTGGTGATTGGAGGTTCGTGCGGTGCGTGATCGCCTCTATCGCTCCCGCAGCGAACGGGTGGTCTTCGGAGTCTGCGGCGGGATCGCTGACTGGCTCGATGTCGATCCGTCGCTCGTCCGCATCGCGTTCGTGCTGACCGCCGTTATCGGCGGGCTCGGACTGCTGGTCTACATCGTCATGGCCTTCGTCGTTCCCGAGGAGCCGTTCCTGGCCGGGTCGACGACTCCCTCGCCGGCCAGTTTCGCTGGATCAACGGATGCCGCTGGTTCGCCGCCTCGAGGCTCGGGCGGCGAGGGGTGGGCGACCGACCGGGCTGCTCGACGAGCCGCATCACGCGGGGCGCGCCGATCGAGCGGCAGTGGCGGCGTGGTCTTCGGGGCAATCCTGATCCTGGTCGGCGGCTGGTTCCTGGCGCGGCGGTATCTGCCCTTCCTGGACGGTGACTTCCTCGGCCCGCTGATCCTCGTGCTTGTCGGCATCCTCCTCATCGGTGGCGCCCTCCGGCGGTCGAAGGGGGATGGACCCGGGCAGTCGGGCTAGGCTCCTGGGCGACCTCGGCGACCGTCGTGCCCTCCGCGACCGTGCCCGGGCTGAGGCACCCGCCTGACATCCCGGCGGACGCATCCGCCACGCGACATCGACGCGTCATTCGAGCGCCGTAGACTTCCCTCGAAAGCGAGGGCGTCCGTGTTCCTGTTCAACAAGCCAGCTGCGATGCCGACGGCAGATTCTGCTCTGCCGGGCCGTGCCGATCCTATTGCCGAGCCCGGTCCGCATCACGTGAACGGGCGGGCTACCGCTGGGCCGTACCCAGATGGACACGAGATCGCGGAATTCGGACTCGGGTGTTTCTGGGGAGCCGAAAAAGGCTTCTGGCAGCTGGCCGGGGTCTGGGTGACGGCTGTCGGCTACCAGGGCGGCTTCACGCCGAATGCCACGTACCGCGAGGCATGCTCTGGAAAGACGGGCCACGCTGAGGCCGTTCGCGTCGTCTTCGATCCAGCCGTCGTCAGCTACGAGGAACTGCTCCGGCATTTCTGGGAGGCACACGACCCGACCCAGGGGATGCGCCAAGGCAACGACCTCGGTACGCAGTATCGCTCGGCGATCTTCCCGAACACGGAGGCCCAGCGAACCGCCGCGATCACGTCCCGCGATGCCTATCAGGAACGACTCACGGCCGCCGGCTTCGGGCCGATCACGACGGAGATCGCGGAGCCACCCGCTCCGACCTTCTACTTCGCCGAGGACTACCACCAGCAGTACCTCAGCAAGAACCCGAACGGCTACTGCCCGGATCACGGCACTGGGGTGAGCTGCCCGATAGGGGTCGGCATCCGGGCGTAGCGCAGCGCCCGAGAATGGCCCCGGAGGGCCCGCTCCGCTGCCACCACGTAGCCGACGCGGATCGGGGTGGGCGGTGAGCCTGGTGGGCTCCACTACGCTCGAGGCTCGGGCCGGGTCCTGCGGCGTTCTCAGGTCAGGGCTCGAGCGTCAGCCACCCCGCGGCGCTCCCGCTTGAGTCATCGCCGGGCAAGAAGTCCCACGCGGTGGTGCCGTACCCGGGCGCTTGGCCGACCCGCTGCGCCCAGACTCCAGCTCGAATGAGGCCCGGGTTCCCGAGCGCAGCAAGCGGGACCGTCCACGACACCGTATCGCCATCCACAGCCACGGTTCCAGGGAACTCAGCGCCCTCACCTCGGACGGTGCTCCCAGGCATCTCGACGAGGGCGGGAGCGTACGCACCTGCCCCCCGATTCCTCAGGGTGACCGCGTAGCCGCGAAACCCTACGCGCAAGGTCTGGAGGTCGCGTACGGCCTCAGCGTCCGCGCCCGTGCGCAGGACGACGATCCATTCCAGGTTCTCGCTATCGACCGACGGCGGAACTGGCAACGACCCGGCCACGGTCAGTTTCAACCGGAGCGTGCTCCCGTCGATGTCCGCCGCGAGAGCGCGGATGTCGACGTAGTCAGGCCCGACGACCGGCCCGTCAACACCGGGTCGACCCGCGTCGCCGACGGGGTCGTCAATCGCCCGCATCGGCTGGTTGGCGGAGCAGGCGGTAAGCACGATAGCGAGTGCCCCGATCGTGGACAGCAGGATGGACCGAGGCATCGAAATCTGGTGCATGGGACCGGCCATCGCAATCGACCTCCCGACGTACGACTTCCTCACGTAGGAGAAGACGCGGGGCTGCTTCCGCCGTTACTGCCCCAGCTGTCATGACCAGGCGGAGCCGGGGCCGACCGTCGAGCAGCGGCACCCTCATGGCGTGACGTCGAACTTGCCGCAGAGCGGCGGAATACCGGTGTCCGTGCTTGAGGACACGATGACGCGGTAGTGGCCGGCGCTGAGGCGACGGCTCGTTCCGGGGATGCAGTCTCTGGGTGCGTTCAGCCTCAATGTGCCGGGGTCATCGGCGAGCTCCGTGCCATTCCTGAACAGCGCGAACGTGTGGCCTGTCGGCGAGGTCGGGTCGAAGTTCGCAACGAAGTGGACCGGGGTGCCCGTTGTGAAACTGTCGGCGACATGCTCAAGCGCACAATCAGTTTCGCCCGTGCCGAAACCGATCCACGCGGCCCTTCCCAGCCCGTAGCCTCAAGCCGCGACGGCGAAGTGTGACAAAGGTCCCGGTGGCGCTCCCAGTAGTGCGGTTGCAGCAGGTCCAGGGGCGGGGGTCGGCAGCACGGTCCGCGTCGCTCGCGCAATCGTCATCCGCCGCCCACACTCACCCGGCCAGTGCGAGGGTAGGGCGTGGGCGATTACTGGGGCTTACTTTGCACCTCAGCCCGGTGCATCATGCGCACATACTGAGCAGTGCTGACCCGAAGCCACCATCGAAGATCGGGATCCCACGCCTGCCGGTAGTGGAGGAGTACCGATATGGCCCCGAGTACCGATATGGCCCCCTGTACCGACATGGCCCCGCGTACCGATATGGCCCCGCAGCCAACCACGCCTGAGCCAACTGCCCCGAGCGTGGCCAGCCCCCGCACCCGGCGCTCCCTGCTGGCTGGTGCTCTGGGGGGTGCCGGGGCCTTGCTGGCCAGTGCCATCGGCCGGGTGAATCCTGTCCGGGCTGCCGCGGGCGACACCCTGAAGCTGGGCCAGGCCAACGACTCGGGCACCTCCCAGACGGTGCTCCTCAACAATGGGCTGGGGGCGGCCTTCACCCTCAAGACCACCAACGTCTCCACCGGGGCCACAGGCATCTTCGGCTGGTCCTCCCAGACCGGCGCCAAGGCCACCCGGGGGGTGTATGGCCTGGCCAATGGGGCCCATGCCAACGGGGTCCATGCCCGTAACACCGGAGCTGCCGGCACTGGGGCGGCCCTGTATGCCGAGGGCAACAACAACGCCGCCATCAGGGCCAGCGGCACAGTGGCGGTGAGCGGCCTCGCTTCCGGTGCGGTCGAAACGGACGTCACGACCTATGGCTACTATCGGGCCGCCGGCGAGTTCGCCGGAGCCAATGGCCTGATTGGGGCCGTGCCCGCCTCCGCCCCGTCGGACGGCTACGGCGTGACAGGGGTGGCTCCCGGCACCGATGGCCGCGGGGTCTTTGGCTATGCCTTGGCCAGCACCGGCACCACCTACGGCGTCTATGGCCTTAGCGAGAGTTCTGGCGGCTACGGCGTGTACGGCAACTCGACCAGCAGCACCGGCGTAGCCGGCAACTCGGCCAGCGGCGCCGGCGTAGCCGGCAACTCGGCCAG
>JBDTQY010000246.1:0-5583 GCA_039931955.1 Chloroflexota bacterium | reverse complement strand
TGGGGTCACGCGGGGTTCCGGCGCGGTATTCTGGCTTTGAGACGGTCGTGGAGGTCGATCCGGACCTGATGGAGTGGGACTATGGAGCCGACGAGGGGCGCACGTCCGAGCAGATCCGCGCGGAGCGTCCGGATTGGACCATCTGGAACACGGGTCCCCTGGACGGAGAGTCAGTGGACTCCGTCGGCTCGAGAGTCGATCGCGTGATTGCAGCCGCGCTGAGTCGACGTGGAGACACGCTGGCGTTTGCCCACGGTCACGTACTTCGGGTCCTCGCGGCGCGTTGGATTGGACTGCCGCCCGCCGCCGGCGGCAGCTTCGCGCTAGGCACCGCAACGGTCTCGATCCTCGGCTGGGATGGCGAGGCCCCAGTCATCCGGCGCTGGAACGTCGGGGACGGTCTCGACTGACGCCAGCCACGCACCCCGTAGTTGAGCCTAGCGGCCCAGAACCCTGACGCCGACCTCACTCAGCGCGAGCGCCGCACCCTGCTCAGAGCGCCTCGGGTGCCGCCGTTGGCCTCGCGCGAACCAGCAGCAGCGAGACGGTGGCCAGGACCATGAACCCTGCCGCGACCACGAGGGCCTGGTCGATACCGACCTGCTGCCAGATCTCGGACGCCAACAGCGCCCCGGCCACGACGCCAAGGTTTGAGAGGGCTGTCACGAGTCCGAAGGAGCGCCCACTACGACCGCCGTCGGTCGCGACCGTGAGCAGCGCGAACCACGACGACTGGGCCGCAGCCAAGCCGCCGCCACCGGCAATCGCGGACCCGAACACCACCAGGACCGGGGCGTGGATGATCATCGCAATCAGGTTCAGGAGGACCAGCATCGACCCGAACGCGACCATGCCCCGCTGTCCGCGTCGATCCGCCACCCGACTCAGCCATGGGCCGATGAAGATCGCACCCAGGCCGAACATCGCGAAGATCAGGGTCACCTGGTTGAGTGGCAGACCCAGTTCGTCTTTCGCGTACGGTCCGAACGTCGTGATCCAGCCCCCGTAGGCGGCGTTGAAACAGAGATTCCAGAGGCCGAGCGCGATGAGCGGCCACATGGCCAAAGCCTGTGCGTGAGCCCCCGATCGAGATGCGGCGGTCGTTTCCGATCCCAAAGGCCCTGCTACAAGGTGAGCGGCCGGCAGCGCGAGATCCGCGACGGGTAGGTCCGGCTCACCGGGATCCAGTGCGCTCGGTACCTGGCCAGCCGGAATGGCCCGCGCCTCCGCGGGCAGGAAGAGAGCGGCCGAGATCGCCGCCGCCGTGGCCGTGATCCCGACGACGATGAACGGGATTCGCAGGTCAACCAGCGCCAACAGCCCACCGAACACGGGTCCGAGGACCGACCCTGCGGATCCCGCCGCTGACAGGACCCCGTTCGTGAACGCAAGCCGGGCCCGATCGGCGACGCGAGCCAGGTACAGCCGCTCGGCGATGATCGAGAGGCCGCCACCGAACCCGGCGAGGCTCCGATAGGCGATGAGAGCGACGGCGCTTCCGGCCGTGGCGATGAGGAAGTTCGCTGCCGCATAGGCGGCCTGCCCCAGCGGCAGCATTCGGCGAGCGGTCATGTGCTCGCTGAGGAACCCGGAACCCAACTGGCCCACGGTCACGGTCACCGCAAAGATGCTGACCATCAGTCCGAGTTCGCGCGGGGATGCGCCAAGCTGGATCGCATAGATCGGCAGCAGCGGCAACATGATGGAGACGCCGACCTGGGAGATGAACGAGATCGTGGCCAGGATGAGAATCGGCCGATCTATCTCGCGCAGCGGCGCCGTCAAACCGCTCAATCTGGGAAGCATTCGCGAAGGGTACGCGACAGCCTACTCGGGCCGCGGGCCACCTTGCGCCGGCAAGCGCACGACGAAACGTGCACCGCCTGCTTCCCGGTTGCCCGCGGTGATCGTGCCCCCGTGCGTCGAGACGATCCAATCAGCAATGGACAGCCCGAGCCCCGACCCGCCCGATGGCGCTCCGGCAGCGCGCCAGAAACGTTCGAAGACACGAGGAAGTTCGCTGTCGCGAATGCCCGACCCCTCGTCCTCGACCGTGAGCGTTGCGGATGGCCCTTCGAGGCGCACGGCCACGCGGACCGAGGCGCCACGTGGGCTGTGGGCGATGGCGTTGTCAACCAGGATGAGCACCAACTGACGGAGTCGACCGGCGTCCCCCATCACGGTGGCCGGCTCCGGATCAATAGTTACGCTGACATCACGAGTTGCGGCCGTCCCTGCAAGCGTCGCAGCGCCATCCGCGGCGACATCCCCGAGATCGATTGGTGTTCGCTCAAGAGTGACCGCGCCCGAATCGGATCGGGCCAGGAGAAGCAGGTCCTCGACCAGACGCGTCAGGCTCTCGACCTCCGCACCGATGTCGTCAAGCGCGCTGCCGACCTGGCTGACCGGCGCGTCGGGGTGGCGGCGAAGGTGGTCAAGCGAAACCCGGACAACAGTCAGTGGCGTCCGCAACTCGTGGCTCGCGTCGGCCGCGAATTCGCGCTGCCGACGCAGCGCCTGCCGCTGGGAGACAAGGGATGACCGAATGGGGACGAGCGCTCGCCGCGAGTAGACGACGCCCACGCCGGCCGCAGCAAGCAGCACGGCGACCCCACCCCCGAGGAGGGCCACCAGGAGCACGCCGAGCGTCCTCGCTTCGGCCGTCCGATCCTGGAAGATCTGGAGGTAGATGGTCCCCACCCTGCTCTCTGCCGTGGTCGTGAGGATCCGGACCGGGGTCTCATCCACTACCGCCAGTCGAACATCCTGTCCGGATTGACGCGCTGCGTTGAAGGACGCGGTGTCCGGGGAGATCACCGTCGGGGCTGCATTTCGAGGTCTGATCTGGCGACCGTTCGCGTCCAGGATCAGGGCCACTGTCCCGGAGGCACCGCCACCGAAACGAAAACCGGTTGGGAGATCGTCACCATCTGGTGGGGTCCCGGTTGGGCCCTCGATCAGGTGGCGCAGTGCCGTCGCCCGATCATCGAGCTGGTGGACCCCCGTTGAGGTAAGGCTTTGGTCGACCGCCGCGTAGAGAGCGATTCCGAGGATGACCAGCGCGATCAACGTGGTCCCGGCTGCCCACAGCACGAGCCGTCGGCCTACGCCGGACACGAGGTGCTCGTCCCGCTCGATCGCGGCCGCTTCTGTGGTATCTGCGGTCGCCGTCGGCGCCTCGTCAGGCATCGCTCAGCCGATAGCCAACGCCGCGGACCGTCTCCACCCGAGACCCTGCCCGACCGAGTTTGGTCCGCAGGTAGTGGACGTAGGCATCGACAGCGTTCGGTGTCACCGCCACGCTGTAGGGCCATGCCTGATCGAGCAACTGGTCGCGGGTCAGTGCCTGGCCCGGGTGCCGCAGAAAGCACTCGAGCAGAGCGAACTCGCGGGGGCTGAGGTCCACCGCCTCGCCGAACACGAAGACGCGTCGTTCGGTCTCATTGAGACTGATCGGACCGACTTCCAGGCGGGTGTCGGCCCGTCGAGGACCTGGCTCGGCTCGTCTCCCGAGCGCGCGGATCCGCGCTGAAAGTTCCTCGAACGCGAACGGCTTGACGAGGTAGTCGTCCGCTCCTGCATCCAGGCCCGCCACTCGATCCGGCACGGTGTCTCGAGCCGTGAGCATCAGGATGGCCACCTCGCGCTTCCGCTGCCGAAGGCGTCGCGCAACCTCGATGCCGCTGATGTCCGGCAGCCCCACGTCAAGCACGACGACATCGATTCCATCGGATTCGGCGAGATCGAGGCCCGATTCTCCGTCGGTGGCGAGATCGACGATGTGCCGATCCTCCTCGAGCAGGCGCTTCAAGACCCGCCCGAGTCGCTCGTCGTCCTCGATGACGAGGAGGTGCATGTGCTGTGGACTCCTAGCGAGGGTGCGTCAAACGCGTGCGAGCGGCTGCGTCTAGATAAAAGCCGCCGAACATGAGAAGTTCATGAGAAGCGCGACCGAGTCATCGTATCCGGGCCAGCAGCCTGTCGATACCTTCGGTCCAGACGACCTCTCCGCTTGCCGTGATGGCCAGCGCCGAGTAGGTTGGTTGCGCGTTGACCCAGCCCAGGCCGTCGAGGCCCATGACGAAGCCGGCAGTCGCATACGCATCCGCCCAGGTGAGATCCGGCCCGACGACTGTGAAGCTGATCAGGTCGTTCGGGATCTGGCCCGTCCGTGGGTCGCGAAGATGGTCGCCGCGCTCGTACAGACCCGAGGTCGCAACCGCGTGATGTCGGGTCATGAGGACGGCCGCCACCCGGTCCGCATGTTCGGGGTGGCGGATCCCGACGCGCCAGGACTCGCCCGGCTCGGCTTCGCCTCGAGTAAGCACGTCCCCACCAGCGCCGATCATGAAGTTCCGGGCCCCCGCCTCGTCAAGCAGCGAGGCCGCCCCTTCGATGGCCCAGCCCTTGACGAGCGCGCTCGGATCCACGACCCCGTCCGCTCGATGGCTGCGTGCGTCGAAGGCGCCCGCCGAATTCCGCGCCACCGTGTCGGAGCCAGCGAGAACCCATTGCACGTCCTCGCTCAGCTCACGCTCACGAATGAGCCCCGCCGCGAGCCGACTCAGCTCGCTGTCCGCTCGATACAGGCTGAAGCGACGATCGATGTCATGCAGATGCGCACAAGCGGCTGTGATCGCATCGACCCGAACCAGCGGCTCGCGAATGTCGATGCTGACGACCGTTCCCATGACCGATTCCGCGTGAGCCTGGCGCGCAACTCCCATGGAGTGGGTTTCGGCCACGTCGAACGCACTGGCCTTCGCGACCATGCTCAGCGTGCCGCGGCGTCGAGGGCGCCCTGCAGGGACATCGCATAGGCGCGGCTGGTGTAGGTCGCGCCGGAAACCCCGTCGATCCTTGCCGACTGGACAGCCAGTGCCTGCGACCGCAGGATCGGAGCCACGAAGTCGGAGATCCGTCCGGAGTGCCCGCCGGCGGGCAGTGACAGAGCAGTGACGTCGACGATCTTGCCGGCGGTCACGGTGATGGCCACCTGGACGAGCCCGAATGGATTCTGGACCTGGGGGCCGGTGAAGGTTCCTGACGGGGCCGGGACAGGCGAGGGAGTCGCGTTAGCGTCCGACCGGGAGGATGAGGTCCCGCTCCCGGAGCCTCCGCTCAGACTCGATCCGCCGCCCGCGGATGCGCCCGGCAGTGATGGGCCTCGGCCTGATGAAGCGGCGCCGGCGTCTGCCATGGCCACGCGAAGCGCCAGGTCCTCGGGGCCGCGGAAGTTGACGAGCAGCAGGACCGCAAAGACGAGCGATGCGGCGGTCACGATGGGACGTCGATGCATTGAGGACCTCGAGCTCAGTATGCGAAGCGTTCGGCGTGGATTCGGGATCGCGGGACGCCGAGCTCGCCCAGGGTCTCGGTGAGTCGATCCATCATCTCGTCGGGACCGCACACGTAGACGTCGTGCTTATCGATATCAGCGACCAGCGTGCTGATCCCGTAGGCATCGAGCGGGTCGTCGGGTAGGTCGATGCTCCCCCGCCGACCCACGAGATAGTGAACGGTGATCCCCCGGCGTTCAGCAATCTCATCGAGTTCCTTGCGAAAGATCACGTGCTTTGCCGC
>JBDTQY010000245.1:0-2641 GCA_039931955.1 Chloroflexota bacterium | reverse complement strand
TGGGTCGCGCTCGGCGGCGTGTTTCCCATCGCCCAGGTGGTCAACCAGCTGCCCGGCCTCGGAAGCCTCATCAGCCTGGCGATCCTCGTCTACACGATCTACCTGCTCTATTCGACGGCTAAGAGCCCGACGAAGCAAGGGTTCCACGACAAGTTCGCCAACAGCGTCGTGGTGAAGGCAACGCGCCTCGTCTAAGCACAGCCCCTGACAATGCGACGGCCCCGTCCGACGGCGGGGTCGTGTCGATTCCGGGCCCGGCCGACCCCAAGTGGCGGCAGCTGCAGGTCAGCGAGTGATGCGAAAGGCCTCACCGTGCCCGGGAATGACGATGTCGGCAACCGCCAGGACCCGCGCGCGGCCACGCTCGATCGCGGCCTGATCCGCGCCAAGCGGGTCGATGTCGGGCGTCCGATCGGCCTTCCACCAGAGGTGTGTGAGGACATAGGTGGCGTCGTCGGCCTCGATCAAGAGGGAGGCATCTTCCTCGGTATGCCCCGGCGTGAGCCAGAGCTTGGTGTGCGGCGCCAGGAGATATCCATCTCCGTCGTGGTCGAGCCACAGATCGTCGCGGTACCGAGCCCAGAAATCGACGACCTCGGCGTTGGGGAAGAGCGCAACGTTGACGGTGTGGTCGGGATGGTGGTGGCTCAGGAAGACATGGGTAACGTCGGCTGGATCCACGCCGAGCTCCGCCAGCGGGTCCAGGATGAGGCGCCGCGAGGCCACCATGCCCGGGTCCGCGACAATCAGTGCCCCCTGGTCACGAACGAGGGTGACCGACCCGCCGACGCGGCCGCCATCACGGACATAGCCGGCATGCAGAAGGTGAACGCTGGTGCGCATTCCCGGATGCTACGCGGAGACTGCCAATTCGGTTCTAGCATTCCGGGATGTCGATGAAGCCCGCTGCGCCAGACGTGATCCTCTTTGCCGGCCGCATCCGAACCATGGATCCTTCCGGTTCCGTGGTCTCGGCCCTGGCCGTCGCTGGCGATCGAGTGGTTGCCCTGGGGAGTGACCGGTGGGTCCTGTCGCTTCGCGGGCCTCGAACTCGCCTGATCGACCTCCGGGGTCGAAGTGTGCTGCCCGGCTTCACCGATGCCCACACGCATCCGGTTTCAGGCGGCCTTCGCCATATCCAGTGCGACCTCGACAGGTTCTCGACCGAAAGAGAGCTTCTGCTGGCCATCGGGCGATATGCCGAGGCCCACCCGGAGCGAGCCTGGATCGCCGGCGACGGCTGGTCCATGGAGACATTCCCCGGCGGGATCGCCCGTCGCGAGCCCCTCGATCGGGTCGTCCCGGATCGACCCGTCATCCTGTACAGCCGCGACGGTCACGGCGCCTGGGTCAACTCGCAAGCACTCGAGCTGGCGGGTATCGACAAGACGACCGCCGACCCGCCGAACGGCCGGATCGAGCGCGATCCAGATGGGACGCCCATCGGGATGCTCCAGGAGGCAGCGACAGGCCTGGTCGGCGATCTCGTTCCGCTGCACACGGCGTCGGAGCTCGAAACGGCCATCTTGTCTGCCCAGTCCGAATTGCACGCGATGGGCATCGTGGGCTGGCAGGACGCGAACGTGGATCCGCCAATGCTGGACGCCTACCGGGCCGTCGGGCGACGCGGATTGCTCTCTGCCCGAGTGGTGGCTGCTCTCGGCAGCGACGATCTCGTGGCATTCGGGGGCGTCGATGGGATGACGGACGTCCGCAACACCGTCGCCGGAGAGGCGCGAGCGGCGGGGACCGAGGCGCCTGGAAGCGGTCGGCTCACCGCATCCGCGGTGAAGTTCTTCGTCGACGGCGTAATCGAAAACCTGACCGCCGCCCTCGTATCCCCATATCTCGATGCGGCTGGGCGCCCCACAACCAATTGGGGCTTCTCCAACTGGGACCCGCCTGAACTGAACCGTCTGTCGATCGAACTCGATGCCCGGGGCTTCCAACTGCATTACCACGCGATCGGCGACCGGGGCGTTCGCGAGGCCCTCGATGCCATCGAGACGGCCCGCGGTTCCAACGGAACCCGTGACGCCCGCCACCACATCGCCCACATTCAGCTCGTTCACCCGGACGACCTGCCTCGATTCGCGGCCCTGGACGCGGTGGCGAACGCCCAGCCGCTGTGGGCGGTCCACGAAGCGCAAATGGACGACCTCACCATCCCGTTCCTGGGACCGGAGCGCGCCGCCTGGCAATACCCGTTCAAGGCGCTGCTCCGAGCCGGCGCCCGGCTGGCCTTCGGCTCGGACTGGACCGTCAGCACCGCCGATCCGTTCCCGCAACTCGAGGTCGCGGTTCGACGGGTCTGGCCCGAGAACCCGGATCACGCCCCGTTCCTGCCGGCCGAACGGCTGACGCTCGACGAGGCCCTCCTCGCCGGAACGGTCGGCTCCGCGTTCGTCAATCTCCAGGACGAGGCGGGATGGCTGGGCGTCGGACGACTGGCGGACCTGGCGCTCCTTGACCGCGACATCGACGCGCCGGATGCGGGTCGGATCGGGAGTACCAAGGTGCTCGCGACGATGGTGGGCGGCTCGTTCGTCTTCGAAGACGCCGGGCTCGAGACGGGCTGAGCGGCCCGGCGGGCCACGGCGGACCGGCCGGAAACCGCTGGTCGTGCCTTCGGCAGACGACC
>JBDTQY010000244.1:0-4341 GCA_039931955.1 Chloroflexota bacterium | reverse complement strand
GGGCGAGGTCGGCGTGCTCGTGGCTTGTCCTGACGAAATCGATGACCGCGTTCCGTGCCAGGCGGAACAGCCAGCCCCCAAACGGGATGCCTCGCGGTTCGTAGCGAGGCAATGCTTCCAGGGCCTTGACGAAGACCAGCTGCGTCAGGTCCTCCGCGTCGCTCGGGCGATGGACGCGGCTGGCGATGAAGCGATAGACCGGCAGGTGAAACTCATCAAAGATGCGTCCGAATGCAAAGGAGCTGCCTCCTTTTGCCTCGACCACCAGCCGCTCAAGCGCGTCGTCGTCCAATTTCACAACGAACCAGCCTGCGCCACGTTAGGCGCCCCTGTCGAGTGCGCTCGGCGCGACCAGCCGCTTCGGCATCTCGATCGCGACGCGTTCGGCACCTCGGCGGAATGCGAGCGACGAGAACCCGGCCGCGATCAGCGCCCGGTACCCGTCCTCAAGGCCCCAGGCGAACCAGTCGTCACGGTGCGCATCGGAGCCGGCGACCACATGTGCCCCGCCCAGCTCCCGATACCGAGCAATCGCCCACGGCGCCGGGTAGGTCTCCCGGACCCGGTGACGGAGGCCACTGGTGTTGATCTCAAGCGCCGTTCCCGACTCGGCGATCGCCGTCAATGCTGGATCGAGCAGCTCCGGGCGGCTCGCGATGTCTGCGGGTCTGACATGCGGATAGAGATAGCGCTTGACCACGTCGAGGTGTCCGATCGTGTCGAACAGACCAGACTGGGCAGCGGCGATGATCTCGTCGAGATACGGGGCCATGACGTCATCGATCCGTCGCCCGGATGCCCAGGTCCCGACGCGGCTTGGGATGTACGGCGAATCGGGCCAGTCGTGGACGGACCCGATGGTGTAGTCGTACCGGTGGCGACGAAGGTGCTCTCGCAGGTCGCCCTCCCACGAACGGTTGTAGGTCAGCTCCGCGCCGAATCGGATCTGCACGCCGCGGGATGCCCAGCGCGCAGCGGCCGTGCGGACGGTCCGCTCACGCTCCGCGAAGGCCACGTAGTTGTACGCCGGATCCCGGGCGTCGAAATCGACGTGATCGGTGATCGCCAGCTCGGTGATCCCGCGTTCCACGGCCAGTGCCGCATAGACATCGATGGGCACCGGGCTGTCCGGGGACTGGTCCGTGTGCAGATGTGCGTCGAGCGGCAGATCGGACCCGAGCGGATCTCGGACAGGCGCAGCGCTGGAGTCGTCGGGCGCAGCGCCCGGATGGTCGGCGGGCGCAGCCCCGGGATGATCGCCGGGGGCGGCCATCAGCCGCCGATGATCCCGAGCCGGCGGCCGACCGTGGCAAACGCCTCCAGGGCGCGGTCCAGGTGCTCGTCCGTCAGCGCCGCCGTGACGATCGCCCGGAGACGAGCCTGGTCCATCGAGACCGTGGGGAAGACGACAGAGGTCACGAACACGCCAGCCTCGAACAGCTCCGCCGAGAACCGGTTGGCGGCCTCGGAGTCGCCGACGATGATCGGCGTGATCGGGGTTTCCGAGCGACCGGTGTCGAAGCCAAGGCGGGCCAGCTCGGCCTTGAACCGCCGCGTGCTGGCCCACAGCCGCTCGATCCGCCAGGTCTCCTCTTCCATGACGTGGATCGCTTCCCGGCAGGCGGCCGCAACGGCGGGTGGATGCGATGTGGAGAACAGGAACGGCCGCGCCCGCTGGACCAGGATGTCCCGGAGGGCCTGCGAACCGGCGACGTAGCCACCGAGCACGCCAACGGCCTTCGACAGCGTTCCGACCTGGACGGCGACCCGGCCGTGGAGGCCGAAGTGGTCCACGGTCCCGCGGCCATTCCGGCCGAGGACCCCGGAGGCGTGGGCGTCGTCCACGAAGACCGCTGCTCCGTATCGCTCTGCGACCTCGACGATGCCCGGCAGCGGAGCGATGTCGCCATCCATCGAGAAGACGCCGTCGGTCACGACCAGGATCAGGCGGTAGGGCCCTGCGCCACCCGGGCGCCCGAGCTCGGTCGCCTCGCGGAGCACTGACTCGAGCCCGTCCACGTCGGCGTGCGGGTAGATCTTCCGCGGTGCCTTGGACAGGCGCATGCCGTCGATGATCGAGGCATGGTTGAGGGCATCAGAGACGATCAGGTCAGCCTCTCCCGTGATGGTCGGGATGACCCCGGTGTTGGCCGTGAAGCCGCTCTGGAATGTCAGGACCGCCTCGGTGCCCTTGAAAGCGGCAAGTTCCGACTCGAGCGCCTCGTGCATGGACATCGTCCCGGCAATCGTGCGCACCGCGCCGGACCCGGCCCCGAATTCGCGGGTGGCCTCGACGGCTGCTGCCTTGAGCCGCGGATGATGCGTCAGCCCGAGGTAGTCGTTCGACGACAGGCTGATCACCTCGCGGCCATCGACGGTCGCGACCGGGCCCTGCTCGGAGGACATGACTCGGAGGGGTCGATAGAGGTGCTTCGCGTGGAGGTCGGCGAGTTCTTCGGTCAGGAAGGCAAAGGGGTCTGGTCGCGATGTGGCGCTCATACGACGGATCCTCCGACGGGACGGCTCACGATTCGGTCCAGTCCATGATGACCTTGCCCGAGTCGCCGGACCGTGCGGCGGCAAAGGCCGCGACGTGCTCGCGGTAGGAGAAACGGTGGGTGATGGCCGGCGTGATGTCCAGGCCGGACTGCAGCATGACGGTCATCTTGTACCAGGTCTCATACATCTCTCGACCGTAGATCCCACGCAGGGTGAGCATCTTGAAGACGATCTCGTTGACATCGATCGAGATCTCTTCCGTCGGGATGCCGAGGATTGCCACCCCTCCGCCGTGCGCCATGTTGGCGATGGCGGTGCGCAGGGCGACGGCGTTCCCGGACATTTCCATGGCGACATCGAACCCCTCCACCATGCCCAGTTCCGCCTGGACGTCGTGAAGGTCCCGCTCGCGTGGATCCACGACCAGGGTGGCGCCCATCGCTGACGCCAACTGGCGTCGGTAGGCATTGGGTTCGGACACGACGATGTGCCGGGCTCCGGCGTGTCGGGCGACCGCCGTCGCCATAAGCCCGATCGGACCGGCGCCGCTGATCAGGACATCCTCGCCGAGGATCGGGAACGCCAGGGCAGTGTGGACGGCGTTGCCGAACGGGTCGAAGATCGCGGCGACCTCCTCGTTGACGCCCGGCCAGTGGTGCCAGATGTTGGCCATTGGCAGGGCCACGTACTCGGCGAAGGCGCCGTCACGGCCAACCCCCAGGCCGATCGTGTTGGCGCACAGGTGCCGACGACCAGCCAGGCAGTGTCGGCAGCGACCACAGACGACGTGTCCCTCGCCGCTGACGAGGTCGCCGGGCCGGAAGTCGGCAACGTTGGCGCCCACTTCCGCGACCGCTCCGACGAATTCGTGGCCCGCGACGAGAGGTGGCTTGATCGTCCGGGCGGCCCACGGGTCCCAGGATTCGATGTGGAGATCCGTCCCGCAGATGCCCGTCTTGTGGACGCGCACCAGGACATCGTTGATTCCGACGGCCGGCTCGGGCACGTCCTCCAGCGACAGCCCGGGGCCAGCCTGGGTCTTCACGAGTGCCCGCATCACGGCGCCTCCTTCGAGGGTCCGTGGCCCGCTCCGACGGGCCACGTCTATCAGTCGATTCCGTCCGGGGCCGCGTCGGACCAGTCGACGACCGGATTCTCCACCATTCCGATCCCTTCCACCTGACAGCGAACCCGATCGCCGGGCTCCAGGAAAATGGGCGGGTCACGGAAGACGCCGACGCCGGCCGGCGTGCCGGTGGCCACGATGTCCCCCGGTTCCAGCGTGATCTGGCGCGTGATGAACTCGATGAGACGCGGCACCGACCAGACCATGTCGGCCGTGGATCCGTCCTGCATCAGGTATGGAACCCCGGCACTCGGACCGCCACCCGGGATGCGCCAACTCCGAACGCGGGCACCCGCGGCTGGATCGAAGTCGGGTGCCGTCGCGACCACGGATCCAACCGGCAGGAACGTGTCCGAGCCCTTGGCCCGCAGCCATTGGCCGTCACCCTTCTCGCCGGGCCCGAGAGCCTGCGGGTTGCCCTGCCAGTCGCGAGCGGTCACGTCGTTGACGACGACATAGCCGGCAATGTGGCTCGCCGCATCCTCGGCGCTCACGCGACGGGCGCGTCGTCCGATCACGACCCCCAGTTCGGCCTCCTGGTCGAGGGCGTGGGTGCCCTCTGGTCGGATGATCGGCTCACCGTTTCCGATGACCGTGTTGCCGAATTTCGCGAACAGCATCGGGCGCTGCGGAGCTGGCCGCCCACCTTCGTTCGCATGGTCGGCATAGTTGAGCCCCACGCACACGATCTTGCCCGGGAACTCGACCACCGGCAG
>JBDTQY010000243.1:0-9340 GCA_039931955.1 Chloroflexota bacterium | reverse complement strand
GTCGCATAAAGTCTATGCAGGCTGGATAGTGCGGGGATCATAGCGCCGAGCCGTGCGGCGGTCCACCGATCTCGCTACCCTCGCACGATGCATGATCCGGAACCGCTGCCCGCGCACGTCGCCGCCAATCGCGAGGCGTGGGATCGGTCGGCCGCGGAGTACGTCGAGCCGGGCCATCGAGCGTGGGCCGAGATGGAGCCGAGGTGGGGACTCTGGAGCGTGCCCGAGGCAGACCTGCGCCTGTTTCCAGACGATCTGGCCGGCAGGGCCACCATCGAGCTCGGTTGCGGGACTGGCTACGTCTCCGCCTGGCTGGCGCGGCGAGGGGCACATCCTGTCGGCATCGACAATTCGCCGGCCCAGCTTGAGACAGCCCGCCGATTCCAGGCCGAGTTCGGGATCGAGTTTCCGCTCCACCTCGGAAACGCCGAGGCGACGCCCTTCGCGGATGAGAGCTTCGACTTCGCGATCAGCGAATACGGCGCCTGCCTGTGGGCCGATCCGTACGCCTGGGTTCCCGAGGCGGCGCGGATCCTCAAGCCCCGGGGTGGGCTGGTGTTCCTGACGAACGGCGTGCTGATGCAGCTCTGTGTGGAGGAGCGCGTGGCAGACGATCCCGCCAGGAACGTCCTCCAGCGGCCGCTCTTCGGCATGCACCGGGACGTCTGGCCCGACGATACGTCGGTCGAGTTCCACCTCCCGCACGGCGAGTGGATCCGGCTCCTGCGCGAGAACGGCTTCGAGATCGAGCGTCTGGTCGAGATCCAGGCTCCACGCGAGGCTCAGGACAACGCGCAGTACAACTTCGTCACCGCGGACTGGGCCCGCCGCTGGCCGTCCGAGGAGGCCTGGGTCGTCCGCAAGCACGGCTGACAAGGGCACCTGGTCCGCCGGCCAGCGCCGATTGGTCGGGTGCACCTCGGCCGCTGGTGGTGCGCAAACGCACCGGAAATTCACAGCCGATGAGCCTGCGATCGGGGAATTTCGCGGGGTATCCGCCGTGGTTCGCAGGTTCGGCCGACTGCTCCCGGTCGATCGTGGCACCATCGAAGGACCACCGGGTCGCGCCGAGTCCCGGGGTGGGTCCGCGCCCCGGTCGGCCAGCAAGCACCAACCGCCCCGTGGCACCCGCCCCTCCGCGACGAACGACCCTGACCGGCAGGAAGCAGGTCCAAGCAGGAGGAGGTCTCTCACATGTCCATCGGTAATCGACCGGTACGGCTCGGTGCCGCGCTTGCAGCGTTCGCCCTGATCGCGGTCACCAGCGTCGGCTCGGTGCTCGGCCAGTCGTCCCAGAGTGCCAACGCCCAACTCAAGCACGTCTTCGTGATCATGCTCGAGAACCATTCGTACTCGAGTGTCATCGGCAACGACAACGCGCCGTTCATGAACTCCCTGGCCGATGAGTACGGCCTGGCGACCAACTACTACGGCGTGACCCACCCGAGCTTGCCGAACTACGTCGCCGCCATCAGCGGCAGCACCTGGTTCGTCAACGATGACCAGCCGACGCATCGCTTCGACCACACCAACCTCGTGGACCAGCTCGAGGCGAGCCATCACACCTGGGCCGCCTACATGGAGTCGATGCCAGAGGCCGGCTACACCGGCGACCAGGCTCCGGGCTCGACCGAGCTGTACGTCAGCAAGCACAACCCGTTCATCCTGTTCGACGACATCCGCAATAGCGCGGCACGCCGGGCGAACATCAAGCCCTACGCCGATTTCAGTTCAGACATGGCCGCCGGCAAGGTGGCTGATTTCGTCTGGATCACCCCCAACCAGTGCCACGACATGCATGGCGGGATCTACGGCAAGGTCGGCGAGAATGACGGGACGCCGTGCCCGTACGGCAATGCCAAGGATGACGCCAACGACGCGGCCCTCAAGCAGAAGGCCGACGATTTCGTCAACGGCGCAGTCACGGCGATCATGAGCTCAAAGGCGTGGACCGGGAACAGCGTTATCTTCATCATGACCGACGAGAACGACTACAACGGCGCGAACGGCGATATCGACAACTGGGACTCCGCCGCCGGTTGCTGCGACTCGCCGATCCTGCCGACCGGCTACGTGTTCCTTGATAAGCACGGCCATCCGGACGGCTACACCCTGGTCTGCCCGGACGGGGAGACGTCGTGCACCTACGGCGGCGGGCAGATCCCCGCGATCGTGGTGACGACCAACGGCGTCCGCCATTACACCAGCGACACGGCATACAACCACTTCTCCCTGCTCCGAACGATTGAGCAGAACTGGCACCTCGGGTACCTCGGCAATGCGTCCGATGGTGCCCAGGTCAAGTCGATGAACGAGTTCCTCGTCCACTGACGACAGCCTCAGGTGGAGGCGGTGGCGTGCCGCCTCCACCTCCGCACGCACAGGGAGGTCGCCGAGAGGCGGCCTCTTTGCTTCTCCAGACCATCGGGCTGTGGAACGCCGACCTCGCCCGCTCAGTCGACAGCCGTGGCGGGAGAGGTGCTCGAAAGCCAACCTGCGGATCCCCGGGAATCAGAAGGCCCCGGTCAACCCGGGGCCCAAGCTTCACGCCGTGTATCGGGCGCTACTCGCCGATCACGCTCCAGATGAAACCCATCATCACGAAGAAGCCGGTGAACAGGGCGATGAGGCCGATGCCGCCGTACGGCGAGCTGGCACCTTCATGGGGGACCAGCTGCAGCCCGATCCCGAACACGAGCGCCCAACCGACGAACAGCATCCCGAACAGGTACTTGCCATTCGGGCCGGTGATGTGCCGCGTCCAGCTCGCCCCGCCGTCGGCGGTCAGGGCTGCCCGAAGCATGACGAAGATCATCAACCCGACCACCGCAACGGAGGCGCCGAGTTCGATTGGATGGTCGAAGGCGAGAGTGAACAGCTGCACGTCGGGCCTCGAGGTGCTGGGCGGACGACGGGCAAAATGCTAGCACGGTGGGGCAGGCCTACGATGGGCATCCAGATGCATCGCCCCAATCCCGCCCCGAACACGCCCGTGCGACCACGGGAGAACCACAGGCTGGAGGTGGTGATACGAGCCCCACGACGCCCGTCGGGACCGCCGATGGTGGCCGGGATCCGATGAACGCCTTCGGTCGGCTCGGCCGGTGGTCGGCGCGCCGGCGCTGGCTCGTCGTCGCGGCCTGGGTCGTCCTCCTGATCGCGGCCATCCCCCTGGCGACCCAGGCGAGCGGGGCACTCCGCTCGGGAGGCTTCATCCGCCAGGACCTTGAATCCGCTCGGGCGAAGCAACTGCTGAGCGATGAGATCGGCCTCCCGGAGGCCGCCGTCGCGATCGTCCTTTACTCGTCTACCCTGCAGGCCGGCGACCCGGCATTCGAGGCGGCCGCGGCCCATGCCACGGGTGCCGTGGCGACGGCTCCCCATGTACGCGGCGTCCTTTCCCACGCACTCGTTACCACCCAGGTTTCGAAGGACCGCCATACCGCCTATGACGTTGTCTTCCTGGACCTGCCGGCCGACGATTCTCCCCTGGCGCTGCCGGGCATTCGGGCCGCGCTCCGCGACGCGCCGGGCCTCGAAGTCGGCCTCGCCGGGGGCCCGGCCTTCTACGGCGACGTGCAGGAAGTCTCCGAATCGGATCTCCGGCGCAGCGAGCTGATCTCCCTGCCATTGGCAGCCTTGGCGCTGCTCCTCGTCTTCGGTTCCGTTGTCGCCGCATCGCTGCCGCTCGCCGTCGGCGGGGCTGCCGTGCTGACGGCTCTGGCGACGATCTTCGTCGTTGCGTCAGTACTGCCCATGAGCATCTTCGTCCTGAACCTCGCGACGCTGCTGGGCCTCGGCCTCGGCGTTGACTACTCGCTCCTCATGACGAGCCGCTTTCGAGAGGAGCTGGCGAGAACGAAGCCGACCCGGCGCAGCACCGGGGTCGTAGCCCCGATCGGCAGAGATGCCTCCGGCACCACCGGGGCCACCGGCTCGGGACCGCTCGACCCTTCGGACGCGGGCGCCACGGTGTCCATCGAGGATGCAGTCAGCGCAACGATGGCTACCGCTGGTCGAGCGGTGTTCTTCTCCGGTTTGACCGTTCTCCTCGGCCTGCTTGGGCTGATCCTGTTCGATTTCATGATCCTGCGGTCCGTCGGCATCGCCGGTGCCATCGTCGTTCTCTTCAGTGTCCTGGCTGCCCTGACGCTCCTTCCGGCGCTCCTGGCGATCGCTGGCCAGCGCGTTGACTCGCTTCGAGTCCGCCGGATCAGCCGCGCCACCGGTGAGGATGGGCCGTGGGCCCGCCTGGCCAACCGGGTGATGGATCGGCCGATGCGGGTGCTGGTCCCGACCCTCGGCCTGTTGCTGCTCTTGGGGACGCCCTTCCTCCACGTCCGGTTCAACGCCCCCGACTCGTCGATCCTTCCCGACTACGTTCCCTCGCGGGTCGCCTTCGACCGCCTGACTGATGTCTTCGGGCCGGGCCCGTTCGCGCCGATCCAACTGGCAGTGCGGACGAACGGCCCTGTCACGTCACCCGAGAACCTGGCCCGGATCTATGCATACACGAGGGCGCTGGCCGGCGACGATCGGATCTCGCGAGTGGACAGCCTGGTGGACGTGGACGCCCGGATCACGCTCCCGCAATACCAACTCCTCTACGGAACGCCCTCAGGTCCGCCCGATCGCTACGTCCAGGAGACGCTGACGCAAACGACCCGAGGAACCCTGACGGCGATCACCATCACGACGCCGTTCGGCCCGAACGAGCAGCCCGGTCGTGACCTCGTTCGCGACCTCAGAGCAGGGGCCGGGGCACTCGAGCCCCCGGAGGGATTGACGGTCCTTGTGGGCGGCGGCGCCGCCGACGTCGAGGACGTGGTGTCCGGCGTGGCGACAGATTTCCCGCGCACCGCTGTGTTCATCTTCGTGACCACCTATGCGGTCCTGTTCCTGCTCCTTCGCAGCGTCCTGTTGCCGCTCAAGGCGCTGGCCATGAATACGCTGTCCATCGCCGCATCATTCGGAGCACTGGTCTGGATCTTCCAGGATGGCAACCTGTCGGCGCTGCTTGGCACGCGTCCGCTCGGCTTCGTGGAGACCACGCAACCAGTGATCCTGTTCTGCGTCCTGTTCGGGCTGTCGATGGACTACGAAGTGTTCCTTCTGACGCGGATGCGCGAGACCTGGGACCGAACCCACGACAACCGTGCGGCCGTCGCGCACGGACTCGAGCGCAGTGGGCGCATCGTGACCTCGGCAGCGCTCATCGTGGTGGTCGTTGCCGGGTCGTTCGCCTTCGCCGACATCGTCCTGATCAAGGCGCTGGGGCTTGGTATCGCCGTGGCCGTGGCCCTCGATGCCACCGTCGTCAGGGCGCTGCTCGTGCCGGCGACCATGCGGCTCCTTGGCCGCTGGAACTGGTGGGTCCCGGTGTGGCTCGACCGGCTGCTGCCCAATATCGCCGAGCGCGAGGAGCGTGCGTGATGAGGGTCCTCGCGCCGTGGCGGGCTCGCGCGCTCCCTGGAGTAGCGGCGATCGGGCTGCTGCTGGCGGCCTGCTCGGGCCCGATATTGGCCAACCCACCCCTGGTGGTCAAGGTTCCGGAAACGTCACCGCCCGCGACGGCGGCGCCGGCCGATCCGCAGCCGCTCCAGTTCCCGCGCGACGACGCTCCGCACCAGCGGCTGACCGAATGGTGGTACTACACCGGCCATCTCGAGGCCGACGATGGGCGTCGGTTCGGGTTCGAGGCCGTCATCTTTCGAGCCGAGCGTGGTCTTGCTCCGGTGGCTTGGGCATCGCACATGGCCATCACGGACGAGAGCGGAGGTCGGTTCATGTACGGGCAGCGCGCGAGCATTGGTCCCGGATCCGACCAGACCGCCGTCGATGCGCTGGGGAACTCGACCGGCTTCGCCCTCGGCATCGGGGGCTTCGACGGTGCCGAGGGCGCGCGCGAACCCTGGGTTCTCGCCCGGTCCGGGAATATCGATGAAATTCGGGCTTCCGTGGCGGCTGATGAATCGGCTGGCGGCGCTGCGTTCGCCATCGATCTCCAGATGTCGTCCGTTGCGCCACCAGTGGCGCACGGGGGCATCGGCTGGATCGATTTCGCCCCGGCCGGAAGTTCGTATTACTACTCACGCCCGCGATTGGGCGCCGTCGGCTCGATCACCCTGGACGGGCAGCAAATTCCCGTGCGAGGCACGTCGTGGTTCGATCACCAATGGGGTGACTTCGTGTCAGTCGGCGGGGGTGGCTGGGACTGGTTCGCGGTCAACCTGGACGACGGCACGGACCTCACGATTTCACTGGTCCGCGCACCAGATGGGTCGTACCCGCTCATCTACGGAACGCTGGTAGCTGATGGCACGGTGCGCGGGCTGGACCGGACGCAGGTGGCGGTCGAGACGGATCCAACACGGACATGGACGAGCACGGCCACGGGATCCAGGTATCCCGCTGCCTGGAAGCTGCGTATCCCCGATGCGGGGCTTGTCATCAACCTTCATCCGACTGTGCCGGATCAAGAACTGGACACACGGCCAACGACGGGTGTCGTGTACTGGGAGGGTTCGCAGGTCGTGGAGGCGACCCGAGAGGGCCGGCGCGTTGGTGGGCGGGCATACGTCGAACTGACCGGCTACGGTCCGGCAGGTCCGTAGCCGCACAAGTCGCTGCCCGACGGCACCTCCCGGCCACGGTTTGGCGTCGCCACCCAGCCCGGCGCCGGTAGCATGGCGCCGCACGCTCCGCGTGCCACAGCTCGGCGCCACAGCTCGGTGCCCGCTCGCTCTGCGTGGCGCGTCGCGGACGGGCCATTCGGCCCTATCCCGACGGCCGAGTCGAATTCCAGCATCAATCCGTGCGCATCGACCTTACGCATCGGGGCGAGTTCGCGGTACGGGCGGCTGTGGCCGTCGCGCTGGCGGACGATGGTCGCCCCATCAGCGCCCGCCGGATCGCCGAGCGAATGGACATTCCTGCCGGCTTCCTGGCCCACGTCCTTGCGGATCTCGTCAAAGCGGGCATCGTCATCGGGACCACTGGACGGAATGGCGGTTATCGGTTGGCAAGACCGGCGGAGGACGTGAGCCTTCTTCGCGTCGTGGATGCGGTCGAGACCAAGGCTGAACCCCCGCGTTGCGTGATGCGCGGCGGCGCATGCGGGTCCAGCGGTACGTGTGCCGTTCACAGGGCCTTCGAGAGCGCAGCCTCGGCCATGCGCCGCGAGCTCGCGCTGACGAGACTGGCCGATGTCGCGCGCGACCACCGCGCTGGAATCAACGGGGGTCCGGCCGCCGCACCGCGACTGGCCGACAATCGGGTCCCGTTGGGCGTCCTGGCCCGCCGCTGACCGGCACTCGTCCGCTCGTCGGGACCTGCGGCCTCCCTCCACGTGCCAAACGGCCCATCCTCATGCGACACTGCTGCTCGATATTCACAGCACCGCGGTATGCGTTTCGCCGATGTTCTCGGCACCCCGCGGTCAAGCGGCCTTCGGACGGCCAGGAGAATTAGATGCAGCGCTCACGGATCATCGGACTCCTCGCAGCGGCCGCCCTGGTGGCGACTGCGTGTGCGCCTTCCGGCGGCGCACCCACCTGGACGTACACGCCCGGCGGCGCCAACGGCGCGACACCTGCCCCCTCGAGCCCCGAGAACGCGGGCGGTGAAGTCCTCGGCACCCTCGACGTCGAGGCGGTCGACCTCGCCTTCAAGCCCGCCGACCTGACGGAAGCCAAGGCTGGAACCTACGAGATCAAACTCACCAACAATGGCGCCATTCAGCACGACATCACCTTCGCCGATGGCACCACGAGCGGATTGGTGGATCCCGGTCAATCCAAGACGGTCAAGGTCAACGTCCCCGACGGCGGCCTGACGTTCATCTGCAGCATCCCCGGCCACGCAGCGGCGGGTATGAAAGGCGGCGTCACGGTTGCCGGATCCACGGCCGGCGGTGGCGATCACGGTGGCCCGGCCCCGGCGACAGACGTCAAGGCCGACCCGAACGCCCCGGCCTACACCCTGTACCCGGCCGAGGCACCCAAGGTCCTCCCGGGCACCGTCCACGACATCGACCTCTACATCCAGGAGAAGTTGATGACGGTGGCCGAGGGTTTCGTCCAGAAGGTCTGGGCCTTCGGTACGACGCCGGACAATGCGACCGTCCCCGGGCCGGTCATCCGCGTACACCTCGGCGACACGGTCAACGTTCGCCTGATCAATCCGGCGGTCAATGAGTTGCCTCACAGCGTGGACTTCCATGCGAGCCAGGTGGCCTGGAACGACGAGATGACGTCGATCAAGCCAGGCGAGGAGAAGCTCTATTCGTTCACTGCCGACTACGCGGGCGTCTGGATGTACCACTGCGGGACATCACCAACCCTGCACCACATCGCCAACGGCATGTACGGCATGCTGATCGTCGAGCCCAAGGGCGGGTATGCGCCCGTCGATACCGAGCTCGCCATCGTCCAGAGCGAGTGGTACCTCGGCCCACAGGGCGACATCACCAGCCTCGAGAAGGCCTCCACCGGCAACCCGGCTCCGGACTTCGTCGTCTTCAACGGCGTCGCCAACCAGTACCTCGACAACCCGATCAAGACCCCGACCAATGGGCGAGTCCGGATCTTCCTGCTCGACACCGGTCCGAGCATCGACAGCTCGTTCCACATCGTCGGGACGATCTTTGACACCGTGACCAAGGAAGGGATCCAGCTCCTCAAGGGCAACGCCGGCGGATGGGGATCCCAGGCCGTGGATCTTTCCCCGGCGCAGGGCGCGATCATCGAGCTCTCGCCCAAGGAGGACGGGCTCTACCCGATCGTGACCCACGCTTTCAACTTCGTCGGGCGCGGCGCCCTCGGCCTGCTCCAGGCCGGCGACGGCGACCCGAAGAACTGACCACCGAGCCGGGCCCCGGCGCCGACGAACCGGCCCGGGGACCCTCCTCATCCACGTTCGACTCCACCGCGCGGCGGTCCCGTTCGGAGTCCGAACCGGACGATGACTGCTGCGAGGCGTGCGCTGAGGCTCGTGCCGAGGCGCACGCCTCTTCTTCCGGGCTGATCACCGTCGGCGCGCGCAATGTCCAGGGCGACGCTGGCCAGGAGCCTCCCCAGACTCCACCGGGTCCCCCGACTCCGCAGGATCCCCAGATTCCGCGGACCCCCCTGGCCGTGGCGCCTGCTCGCGTGCGCCTCGATCTCCCGGTCCTTGAGCCCGGTGGCAGCACCGGTGTCGGCATCTCCCGATCGCAGGATCGCAGGATCGCCTTCGCCGGCCTTGCCGTGGCCGGGGCTTTCCTGGCTTTCGCGGCCGCCTCCCTGCTCCTCCCGTCGGCCACCCGACTGGGCACGTGGCTTCCGGTCCACCTCGCCCTTGC
>JBDTQY010000242.1:0-5662 GCA_039931955.1 Chloroflexota bacterium | reverse complement strand
CGGCACTTCTTCTGCTTGCGGCCTGGAATACGGCGGCGCGCTCACGACGTCGGACGGAGCGCGAGGAGTCGGGACCGACGCGAATCGCAGCCAGGCGTCTGGTCCTCGATGCCGTCGTGATCGGAATGGCGCTCACATCGGTCTGGCTGCTGCGGGAACGAGGACTCTCGGGCGGTGAGAGTTTGGGCGGCGGGAGTTCGGCCGGCGGGCAGGTTGCAGGATCGGATCCGTTTCTCGCCCTGTCGCCCGTCCTGATCGGGATCGCCGTCGGGCTCCTCACACTGCGGATCTATCCGCTCCCGGTTCGGGCGCTGGGGGCGTTGGCGGCCCGGCGCCGGGACCTAGTACCCGTGCTCGCCCTGCGGGAAGTCAGCCGCAGGCCGGCAGCATCGTATCTTCCGCTCCTGATCCTGACGGTGACGATGGCCCTCGGCAGCTTCGCATCCGTGATCCAGGTGACGATCGAGCGCGGGCAGGTCGCGGCGTCGTGGCTGAACATTGGCGCCGACTACGTCGTCAGCGCGATTGGAGACGTGCCCCTCGCGCCCTCCGTCGACCCTGCGAGCCTGGACGGCGTGGTGGCCGCCGTTGGTCACCGGGAGGCCCCGGCCCAGTTCATACCCGACCCGGTGCTCGTCGGGAGGGCCACGCTGCTCGCGATCGACCCGACGGCCTACCAAGCCGTGTTGCGCGATGACCCACGGCCGGTCCAGTTTCCGTCGGCAATGGCGGGGGCCGTGCCAGCGGGGGACGTGGGGTCTACCGACCTCCCGATTCCGGCGATCCTGTCGGCCAGACTGGCGACCAGCCCCGTCGAACTCGCGGTCGGTGACGAATTCGACCTGGCGGTGCGAAACCAGCGTCTGACCTTCCGCGTTGTCGCGATTGCCGAGGAGTTTCCCGGGATGGGGACCCGAACGGACTTCGTGATCGCCCCATTCGATTGGGTTGCCGGCGCTTTCGTGCCGGGGGCCATCCAGCCGACGACCTATTTCGTGCGGGGCGGGCCGGACCTGGCTGATGCGCTCCAGACCCGGGTCGAAGAGCAGAGCGTCAGTGCAGTCATCGCGTCCCGATATGTCGCCTACGGGGCTCTCCACGACGCACCGCTCGTGGCCGCCGTTTCGGGGGGTTTCCTGCTCTCGCTGGTGGTCGCTGCCGTCTATGCGGCCCTGGCCGTGGTTGCCGCGGTGATCCTGGACGCCCAGCGCCGGTCCCGCGAAATCGGTCAGCTCCGCACCCTCGGCGCCACCGACCGCCAGGTCACGGGACTGACGCTGATCCAGCATGGCCTGCCGACGCTGGTGGCACTCCTGATCGGCACCGCCCTCGGCGTTGGCGTCGCCTGGCTTGTCGAACCCGGGCTCCGACTGGCGGCCTTCATCGGACCTGGTGCGCGGGTTCGGCTCGAGATCAACCCGGATTCCATCGCCGTCGTGGATGTGCTCGTCGTCGGCGCCGTCGCTGCGGCCGTCGCGGCCAGCACCGTGCTCGCTCAGCGGCTCGACCTCGGCCGCATCCTGCGCATCGGGGAGGAGTGATGGGCCAAGATAGGGGACGCATGAGCGAACCGACCGCCGACATCGTCGATCTGCCCAGCCCTTCCACGCGATCGTCCAGAACGCCGGGCCGACCCTCGTACCTCCCGCCGGGGTCGTCGACGGGGTCGGGCCACGCTGCGCGACCCACGTTCGGCGATCGCGCCGTGATTTCCTGCGACGGCCTCGTCAAGATCTACAAGGTCGCGGACCTCGAGGTCGTCGCCCTGCAGGGCCTGGACCTGCTGATCGAGGCCGGAGAGTTCGTGGCGATGATTGGCGCCTCGGGATCCGGCAAGAGCACGCTGCTCAACATCCTGGGTGGGCTTGATGTCCCGTCGGCGGGCCGCGTCGTCGTGGCCGGCCACGAGCTGACGGAGCTGAGCGGCCGCGAGCAGACGGCCTACCTGCGGCGCGCGATCGGGTTCGTCTGGCAGCAGACATCTCGCAACCTGTTCCCATATCTCACCGCGCTCGAGAACGTGACGCTCCCGATGGTGCTTGACGGGGCCCCAGCCGACGCCCGCGTGAACACGGCGCGCGACCTCCTTCGCCAGGTGGGGCTGGGCGATCGCATCGACCATCGACCCGACCGACTGTCCGGCGGTGAGCAACAGCGGGCCGCGATTGCCGTCGCGCTTGCCAACAATCCGCAGGTGCTCCTGGCTGACGAGCCGACCGGTGAACTCGACACGGCGACAAGCCACGAGGTCTTCGACCTGTTCCGGCGTCTGAACGCCGAGATCGGGATCACCATCCTGGTGGCGACCCACGACGCGCTCGTCAGCGAGCAGGTGGCTCGGACGATCGCGATCCGCGACGGTCGAGTGAGCAGCGAGATCGTCCGGATGCGATCGGAATCCGAGGCCGGGGGGCACGAACTCCAGAGCACGGAATACGCGGTCCTGGACCGCGCCGGGCGGCTGCAGTTGCCCAGCGCGCACGTTGAGGCACTCGGGCTTGCGAAGCGGGTCCGACTTGAGCTCGAAGAGGACCACCTGGGCGTATGGCCAGACCGCCTCGGGACGGCGTCACAGCGATCCGGACCGGCGCTCGAAACGCCGCCGCGGGACGCTGAACCGGCGGCCGAAACGCCGCCGCGGGACGCTGAGCCGCGGGACGACGGAGCAGGGTCATGACCATCGCTGGTGATGACGGGCGAACGACCCGCGGCGCCGTCTCGACCGCCACGCCGATGATCGAGACACGGGCACTATGTCGTGACTATCAGACCGGCTCACAGACAGTCCACGCCGTGGTCGATGTCAGCCTGCGCATCGAGCATGGACAACTCGTGGCCCTCCGCGGACGATCCGGGTCCGGCAAGACGACCCTGCTGTCCATGCTCGGCGGGCTGGATGGCCCGACAAGCGGTGACATCGTCATCGATGGAGTCTCCCTGCTGACGATGGACCGGGCTGCCCTGGTGCAGTTGCGGCGGAGGAAGATCGGCTTCATCTTCCAGGCATTCGGCCTTCTGTCGATCCTGTCCGCCGCCGAGAACGTCGAGGTTCCGCTCCGCCTCGTGGCGACCGATCGGCATGAGCGTGCTGAGCGTGTCGCTACGCTCCTCGAGTTGGTGGGGCTGGGGGATCGAGCCGGGCATCGGCCGCACGAACTTTCGGGAGGCGAGCAACAGCGCGTTGCCATCGCCCGGGCTTTGGCCAACCGACCAGCCCTTCTGCTCGCCGACGAGCCGACGGGGCAGGTCGATTCGGGGACCGGTCGGTCGATCATGGCCCTCCTCCGGTCGCTCGTGCGCAGCGAGGGTGTTACCGCTCTCGTCGCCACCCACGATCCGATGCTCATCGACCTAGCGGATCGAGTCATAGATATGCAGGACGGACGGGTCGCCGACTCGGCGATCTGATCGAGCCCTGTCGGGCTTACCTCGGGCAGCGCCTGCGCAGCCGCCCGGCGCGGGCCGACGCTGCTCCCAGGCCTCCCGCCGCCGGCCCGGCCGTCGGTCGCTAGACTGCATACGAACGTTCCACTCTGGATAGTCAGGAGGATCGGTGGCAGGGCGCTACGACGCAGTCATCATCGGCGGCGGCCACAACGGCCTCATCTCCGCGGCCTACCTCGCCCGCGCCGGGATGAAGACCCTGGTCCTTGAGCGCCGTCACCTCCTGGGTGGCGCGGCCGTGACCGAGGAGATCTTCCCGGGCTTCAGGTTCTCGATCTTCAGCTACGTCGTATCGCTCCTCCGACCCGAGATTATCCGTGAGCTGGACCTGCCCGCCCACGGCCTCGACATCCTGCCGCTGGATGGGACCTTCACGCCCCTGCGCGAGGGCGAGGGACCGAAGGGCGGCGACTACCTGTGGCGCGTCAACGATCACGGCCGCACGATCCGGGAGCTCCGCCGCTGGTCCAGGAACGACGCCGAGGCGTACGAGGAATACGGCCAGCTGATGGTCGACATGGCGCGCTTCATCAAGCCGATCCTCGGCATCGTCCCACCCGATCCGGCGTCCCTGGATCCGCGGCCGCTCCGCCCGCTCGGCGGCCTCGCTCGGGCTTTCCAGAAGCTGACCGAGCGCCAGCAGGCCGTCTTCGTCCAGCTCATGACGATGTCCGCGTCTGATTTCCTGGACCAGTGGTTCGAGACGGACCCGCTCAAGGCGACGATGGCCGCGTCGGGGATCATCGGCACCTACCAGGGCGTGAAGAGCCCCGGCACGGCCTATGTCCTCCTCCATCACTACATGGGCGAGATCGACGGTGCCTTCCGCGCGTGGGGAATTCCGAAGGGCGGTACCGGCGGTATCTCCAACGCGATCGGGAGTGCGGCCCGCGCCCAGGGCGCCGAGATCCGGCTCGAGGCGCCCGTGGCACGGATCCAGGTCCGGGACGGTCGGGCGACCGGGGTCGTCCTCGAGAGCGGCGAGGAGATCCTAGCGACGTCCGTTCTTTCGTCCGTGGACAGCCGCCGGACCTTCATCGACCTCATTGAGCCGGGCACGCTCGACCCCGACTTCGAGGCGGAGGTCATGCGTTTCAAGTTCCGCGGCTCCTCGGGCAAGGTCAACATGGCCCTCGATGGTCTGCCGAGCTTCACGGCCCTGCCGGGGCCCGGCGAGCACCTCCGAGGGGCCGTTTCCATCAGCCCGTCCATCGACGAGATGGAGCAGGCCTACGACGACGCCAAGTACGGCAAATGGAGCCGCAAGCCATATATCGACATCATCTTTCCGACGCTCGTTGACCCCTCGATGGCACCGCCTGGAAAGCACGTCATGAGCTGCTTCGTCCAGTACGCGCCGTACCATCTGGATCCGTCGCTCGGAACGTGGGACGACAACCGTGAGGCATTCGGCGATGCAGTTGTGGACCGGATTTCGGAGTTCGCCCCGGATCTCCGCTCGAAGATCCTCCACCGCAACGTCCAGACCCCGCTCGACATCGAGCGGACGACGGGCCTCACGGAGGGCAACATCTTCCAGGGCGAGTTGTCCCTGGAGCAGCTCTTCTTCAGCCGCCCGGTCCCCGGCTGGGCCAGGTTCCGGACACCCGTCCGCGATCTCTGGTTGTGCGGATCGGCCACGCACCCGGGCGGCGGGATCATGGGTGCCAACGGGCGAATCGCGGCGATGGAACTCCTGCGTTCGCGCGGAAAGAAGGCCGACTGATGGCCACCGAGAACCCCGACGCCCCGCAGCCCGACGCCCCGCAGCCCGGCGCCGGCCACTCCAGCGGACCGTGGGACGCCGTCATCATCGGGGCCGGCCATAACGCGCTGGTGACGGCCGCCTACCTCGCGAAGGGCGGACTGCGGACACTGGTCCTCGAGCGCCGGGAGCGAATCGGGGGCGCGGCGGATACCAGCGAGCTGGCGCCTGGCATTCGCGTCCCGACCCTGGCCCACACGGTCGGCCGGCTCCGGCCGTCCGTGCACCGCGACCTGGATCTCAAGAAGCACGGCCTGGCCCTGCTTGCGCCCGATATCCGCGCCTTCGCACCATCTGCCGATGGTTCCGCGGTCGCGCTGTGGGGTGATGTCGCCCGAACGGCCGAGGGGCTGCGCTCGCGGTCGGCGGCCGACGCCGATGCCTATGCCGGGTTCGACCGGCTGGTCCGCTCGATGGGCCGGTTCCTCGACGAGCTCGGGCGCTCGGCGCCAC